>DATIEQ010000145.1:0-6274 GCA_035455665.1 Gammaproteobacteria bacterium
CGGCCGACGTCCTGCGACGCATCCTCGCCGTGAAGGTCGAGGAGGTGCGCCGCGGCAGCGAAGCGCGCCCCCTGCAGCGCCTGCGCGAAGGGGTCGATGGCCTGCCGCCGCCGCGGGATTTCCTGGGGGCGCTCCAGTCCGCCCGGCAGTCCGGGCGGCCCGGGGTCATCGCCGAGATCAAGAAAGCCTCGCCCAGCGCGGGTGTGCTGCGGGCCGATTTCGACCCGGCCGCCATCGCCCGGGCTTACGCCGCGGCGGGCGCCCACTGCCTCTCGATCCTCACGGATGAGCAGTTCTTCCAGGGCGGCGCGGATTGCCTCGAACGGGGACGCGCCGCCTGCGCGCTCCCGGTGCTGCGCAAGGATTTCATCGTCGATGCCTGGCAGGTCTACGAGTCGCGGCTCATGGGCGCCGATGCCATCCTGCTCATCGCCGCCGCGCTCGGCGACGCGGCGCTGGCGGAGCTCGCCGGCCTGGCATCCGACCTCGGGATGGATGCGCTCATCGAGGTGCACGATGAGACCGAACTGGAGCGCTCGCTCGCCCTGCGCCCGCCGTTCATCGGCATCAACAACCGCGACCTGCACAGCTTCGCCACGGATCCGGGCACGACGCTGAAGCTCCTGCCGAAGATACCGGAGGGCTGTCTCGTGGTGACGGAGAGCGGCATCAAAGACCGTGCCGACGTGGCGAGGATGCACGGCGCCGGCGTCCACGCCTTCCTCATCGGCGAGACTTTCATGCGCGCGGCTGATCCTGGAAAAAAGCTTCTTGAGTTATTCCCTAGTTAAACGCCTTCCAAGTCGTCTTAAAAGCGTCGCGAGCGAAGATAGAACGAGGCGCGGGAGGCGAGCAACCGGAGCGTACTCTGTTAGTACGTGAGGATTGCGAGCCGGACCGCAACGAAGTTATATCGAGCGCAGCAGCTTTTAAGACGACTTGTGAGCGAGTTGGCGGCTGAGAGGGATAGTGTTGTCGCTGTCCGGCCGCGCCCCGAACACCACGATGGTCTTGCCCGAGGCGGTGATGAGGCCCTGCTCCTCCAGCGTCTTGAGCACGCGCCCGGCCATCTCCCGCGAGCAACCCACGATGCGGCCGATCTCCTGGCGGCTGATGCGGATCTGCATGCCGTCCGGATGGGTCATGGCGTCGGGTTGCCGGCAGAGGTCGAGCAGGGTGCGGGCGATGCGGCCCGTCACGTCCAGGAAGGCCAGGTCGCTCACCTTGAGGGTGGTGCGCTTCAGGCGCGCCGCGAGCTGGCCGGAGAGCTCGAACAAGAGGTCCGGGTCGCTGTGCACCAGCTCCCGGAAGCGCGCGTAGCTGATCTCCGCCAGCTGGCACTCGCTGCGGGTGCGCACCCAGGCGCTGCGGGTGGGATCCTCGGTGAACAGGCCCATCTCGCCGAAGAACTCGCCGCGGTTGAGATACGCGACCACGATCTCGTTGCCGTCTTCGTCCTCCACGATCACCGCCACCGAGCCTTCCATCACCAGGAACAGTGTGCTGGAGACGTCGCCGGCGCTCAGCACCAGGGTCTTGGCGGCGAAGTGGCGGATGTGGCAATGGCTGAGGAACCGGTCGAGTGCCGGGATGCCGAAACCGCGGACTTGTTCCTGTGTGGCGGGCATGACGATCCGTCTGTATGCGAACTCACTACGCTAACACGTTTATGTCGGGTACGGCACGCGGCGCCGGGCGTAACAAACTGCTTATTTTTTAATCAAAACATAAAGTTAGAGACACATTTATGTCGGGTGGCCCGGTGCGGTTTTGGTGCACCGCGCGGGCTTATAGAATGGCGCCCCGCATTATCAACGTTGCAGGAACCCGGAAGAGGACATGTCAAAGAACGCAATCTTGCTCCTGGTCATCGGCGCGGCGGCGATCGTCTACGGTCTCTTGCTCCTGTGGAGCGCCGCCCAGTCCGGCCGGGAGATGGAACAGCAGGCCTGGCTCAAGTCCGACGAGGTCACGAAGAGCCGCTTCAACAGCCTGCACAACATGCGCTATCTGCTGCGCCCCGAGCGGCAGAACATCAGCTTCAGCAAGAGCAGGGCGCGCGGATACGCGATGCTCGCCATCGGCATCGCTTTCATCGTCATGGCATTTACTTGATGAAGATCGCGTATCTGGACAAGCTGGACCGGGCGGTCGCGCTCCTGCTCGGGCAGCGCGCTGTCCGCGACTCCATCGCGCGGCTCAAGCGCGAGATGCAGGCCTCTCCCGAGCCCTTCGTGTGGGTCACGCTGGATTGCGGGCCGCTGGCCGGGGTGTTGCCGCCCGAGATCCGCTCCGCCTGGATCTTCGTCCTCAAGCGGGACACCTGGTCGGGGGCCCATTACCACCCGAACAGCATCCAGCACATGGTGGTGATCGAAGGGGGAGGCCGTTCGAAGGTGGGCGGCGGGGAACGCCGCATGCTCCGCTACGATGCCGCCGGAAGCACACCCGACGAGCGTTGGTACGTGATCGACAAGAACGTGCCGCACGAATTCCTGCCCGAGGGCAGCGATGTGGTGGTCATGTCCTTCCACACCTGCGAGCAGGACGGGCTGGTGGAGATCGAGGTCGGGGCGGGGCAGTCTCGGGTCTACGAGACCCGGGCGTAATTCGACTTAAATGCTACTGCGCTCGATATAACTTCGTTGCGGTTCGGCTCGGAATCCTCACGTACAGTAAGAGTACGCTCCGGTTCCTCGCCTCCCGCGCCTCGTTCTATCTTCGCTCGCGACGCTTTTAAGTCGAATTCAAATCCAATAGACAGTTTCAGTCACTACGATTTTGGGTAGTCGTCGCTGGTTGCTTCCCCTTTGTACCAGCGGGATCCCTCTTGGATACAGTCCATCACCTGTTGATTGGATTCTTTAGATTCACCGGTAGTTATCCAATACATCTCGGGGATCAACGGATGTTTCGACCGGTGGCTCAACGTAACTTTCTCGCCCACCGTGTATGAGCGATAACAAAGAAGTCGTGCATCAACCGTTTTTCCTGAATCCAACTCGACTTCTGCCATAGGCTTATCCGACACAGGGTTTAGAAGTTTCGTGATTTCACCCTGCACCAACGGTCTCTTAGTTGCGATTACTACATAGAGCGAAATCCCGATTAACACCAAAGTAATAACCAACGGAGAAAGTGGTAATGCTCTGGAAACATACGGGTATTCCTTGTTTTGGAATACGCCTACGAACCAGAAGACAAGCGCCATGGCGCAGCCGAGGGCTGCGCCTGAGAACAGATCGGATGTGCCATCCATTTCGATGACGTATGAATTCGGCACTATCGCCGGAGAGTCCATGAACCAACCCATTGCCATCGAAACGATCGTTCCAGCCAACATGATGTGCCACCAGCGTAACCATTTCAGTTGGCTGAAAAGTGCGAAAATTGGTATGCCGAATACCAAGATCGCCAAGTAAGCTTCAATACAAGAAAATAGTGCTATTGAGAATGAACCGGTAAATAAGGCGTCGACGAACAATACAGCAAGTGGCGCAATCACAAATCCCCAAATCACCCTCCTCATCCGCCCTCTCCATTTTAGTGATGGGTTAAATCCAGTACGCCGTTTCGGTCATTACCCTGGACGTGAATTTCATCAGCCGGCACACCGGTCCCGGCATGGGTACGCCGCCGGCCCGGTGGGCGTTCTCGCCGTGGCGGGCCTCGTCGTCCTTCATCTGCGTGAGGATGGCACGGCTCTTCCGGTCCTTCTCGGGCAGGCGCCCCAGGTGGCCGTCGAGGTGCTCCACCACCTGGCGCTCGGTCTCGCCGATGAAGCCCAAGCTCAAGCGGTCGCCGGCGAGACCCGCCAGCGCGCCGATGGCGAAGGAGCCGAGGTACCAGAGGGGATCCAGGCGGCTCGGCGGCGTCTCCAGTTCCTTCAGGCGTTCCTCGCACCAGGCGAGATGGTCCACCTCTTCGGCGGCGGCCTCGGCCATGGCGGCGCGCAGCTCCGGGTCCTTCGTCATGAACGCCTGGCCCTGGTAGAGGGCCTGGGCGGCGACTTCGCCCGCGTGGTTCACGCGCATGAGGCGCCCCGCGAGCACCCGCTCCTTTTCGTCCAGGGCCTCGGCCGAGGAATCGCGCGCCGGGTTGGCGCGGGACGCCACGTGGGAGCCGGGCGCAGCTGCGGTGCGTAGCGCGTGCTCGAACTCCGCGAGGATGCGGTCTAGGGGTGTCAGACGGCGGGTAGTCATCGAATGATTATATTCCTGGGCGGTACATGGATTCGGGGAGTTGGTTGGCAAGGATCTCGACCGGGTGCATGACGGGGATATCCAGGCCGCGGCGTTTCAGGGCCGCGGCGAGGTGCAGGGCGCAGCCCACGTTCGAGCTCACCAGCACTTCCGCCTTGCGCGCGGCGATGGCGTCCACGAACTCCGCTGCGAACGCGTCCGCCTGCTCCGCCTGGGTGAGCATGTAGCTCCCGGCCGCACCGCAGCAGCCCAAGGAGGCGGGCAGACTCTCCACCTCGAGCTCGGGTATCAGGCGCAACAGCTCTGCTACGTGTTTGTCGCTCTTGAGTACGTTCCTCTGTGTGCAGGGCGATTGGATGACCACGCGCGCCTTCCAGGGCTGGAACTCGACGCGGGGGATGATGGGGTGGCGGGCGAGGTAGGCGCATATATCCTCGACGCGGTAGGCGAAGGCGTCGGCGTCATGGCCGACGATCTCCGGGTAATCCTCGAGCGTCGCCAAGCAGCCGCTGGCCGTGCCCAGGATCGCATCGCTGCCCTCGAAGGCCGCCAGGTTCGCCCGGGCAAGCGCCTGCGCCTGGGCCCTCCGCCCCGCGTGCTGGTCCAGGGCTCCACAGCAGCGCTGGTCCTTCGGCAGTTCCACTTCGATGCCGATGGCGTTCAGCACCGCCACGGCCGCGGCGCTCACCTGGGGTTGGGTGATGTCGGCGACGCAGCCGAGGAACAAAGAGACCTTCGTGCCCAGGAACGAGCGCGGCGCGTAGTGCGTCTGCCAGCGGTGCGGCTTCGGCACCGCCGGCGCGAATTCCAGGAGGCGCCGCAGGAAGGCGGGGCCGATGCGGGCCGCGAGGCGCGAGAGGCCTGAGCGTTGCGCGAGGCGCAGGAAACGGTGCAGGAGCCTGCGCCGCAGGGGGCTCCGCATGTGGGAGGCGAAATGGCGCGCGACCCAGGGTTCCTCAAGGCCGCGCTGGCGCAGTTCCAGACGCGCGGCGTCGATGAGCTTGCCGTAGGGCACCTCTGCGGGGCATACCGCCTCGCAGGCGCGGCAGGCGAGGCAGTGGTCGAGATGGGCCGCGAGGCGCGGGCTCGCCTCCAGCGCGCCGGTCGCCAGGCCCTGCATGAGCGCGATGCGGCCGCGGGGCGATTCGCCCTCGTCCTTGGTGACTCTATAGGTGGGGCAGTGGGGCAGGCAGAGCGCGCACTTCACGCAGCGGTCGGCGTCGGCAAGCGGGAAGTCGGGCGCTAACATACCGGACATCATACCCACAGAAGCCTCGGTGGGCCCCTGCGGTGCAGGGATGCACCGCACGCGAAATCCGGCCCTTCCAAGGGCCGGATTCGGCGGAGACGAGTACAGGCGTGTACCGGACTCGTCGAGCCTGGAAAATCCAGGGATGGATTTTTCAGGCCCTAGACTGGAGCCACCTCTTGGTGGCGTGCCATAGGTACATCATACCGAGCGGCCGGGTAGTAAAATGGTCGTCTTATGAGCGCCCAGACACCCTATTACCGCTACCACATCTTCTTCTGCAGCAATCAGCGGGACGACGGCTCCCCCTGCTGCCAGAACCACGGCGCGGACGCGATGCGCGACTACGCCAAGAAGCGGGTTAAGGAGCTCGGGCTCGCGGGGCCGGGGGGCGTGCGGGTCAACAAGGCGGGCTGCATGGACCGTTGCAGCGAGGGGCCCATCGCGGTCGTCTATCCGGAAGGCACCTGGTACACCTATGCGGACCGGGACGACGTGGACGAGATCGTCACCGAGCACCTGCAGAACGGCCGCATCGTGCAGCGGCTCAAAATCTGACCCGAGCCCCGTTTAAGCACCTGATTCTCAAGCCTAAACGCCACCTCGCCGGGGCTTGGCCCGGCCTGCGCCCCGGGCCGAAAAACGACCTAAGCGCTTGAAAAACAAGGGTCTCCCCGGTAAGATTGCCGGCTCTTTGCGCCGTCCCTAATCAAGCCTTTTTCGGAGTTTCAGGTCCATGAGCACGTTCAATGCCAAGAACGAGACCGTCAAGCGCGACTGGTATCTCGTCGACGCCACCGACAAGACCCTCGGACGCCTGGCG
>DATIEQ010000146.1:0-5620 GCA_035455665.1 Gammaproteobacteria bacterium
CAATTCCCTGCGATGCTGATTACCGCCGCCTTTCTTATGATCTATCGAAAGGAACATCGGCTCTCTGATGCCGCAACAAGCACATTTATATCCGTACGCATGAAATGCGGCCTCGCGCAATCTGTAGTAGTACGCGAGAGCAATTTCACGGCGCCTTTCCGGATGCGCCCGCTGCCACTCAATGGCACGCCTGGCCGCGGCTTTCATATCATCGTTGCGGTGTTTCCTACGGCATGGGAAACAAACTAATCCGTGGAATCTGATTTTCCCGTTCCTTGGCACACCGCAATACTTGCAGACTTTCACACACAAGCCATGTAATCAAAATATGATTTGATTATAGGCCAATAATCGGAATTAGCTCGGTATTGTCCCTCTCGGGAGTTCCACCGACTTCACATAGTTTCTAATGAATCGTTACCGACTCATGGAGCCCATTCGAGTTAAGCTCCTCGTCCCAGGTGAACTGGTCCTTACCCTCCTCCCGTCCGAAACCCAGCGCCCCTGCCTGTGCCCCGGCGAAGACCGCCCGGTAGGTATTGGCGATGGGGTTGCTGCCGTTCACGCACTGGCTCACCCGGTAGGCCTTGTGCAGGATCACGCCGTTGTAGTCCCCGAGACTGCCGGTGAAGATCGGATTGTCCGAGACCTCCCCGCCCGTCATGGCCGCCTTCTCGATGTCGAGCCATTGGCCCGCGCTCGTGGAGGTACGCAGGTCCGTCACCTGCGAGGGGTGGATGAAGCACACGTACTTGTCCTCGCCCTTGATGCGGATGGGCCGGATCAGGTAAGGGTTGTTGAGATAGGCCCGCTCCACCGCCGTGTCGATGAGTGAGAGGGTGAAGGTGTTGCTGGAGCCGAGAGCCGCCTCGTTCGCCACCCCCGTAGGCAGGATGGTGCGGGTCGGCGCCGTCGGCGCGTTGTTGCCTGTGTAGCGCGTGTCCGCCTGCACCGTGTAGCCGCACAGCTGGTTGAAGAACGACAGGTCGAACCGCGCCGCCCACCAGTCCTGCAGACCCATGCGCGCCTCCTCCCGGAGCTCGAAGGGTACCCGTTGCTGGGTCATGCGCCCGCCCACGTTCACCGCATGGCGCAGTTGGTCGATGAGCAGCTTGTCCGCGTAGGTGGTGAGCGCCTCCTCCTGGCCCTCCAGCGTCCCATCCCCCTGCACGCCGGCACCGGCGAGCTGGGTCCGAAGACCGACGTTGACCGTGTCTCCTGCGGACTTCTCCGCATCGTCCAGCATGGTGATGACGTTGTTGCCGTCGTCAGAGATGAAGTTGCGGAACCAGGTCTGTTGGATCGCCTGTACCGCGAGCTTCTTCGCCCACAGCTTCACTGCAAGCGGATCGTTGACCGTGAAATTGGTATTAGCCATTACGGCTTCCTCCTGAAGGTTGAGTAGATGCGGCCGTGCCGCGTGTACTCATCTCGGAGAGTAGGCCGAAGTGCCCTTGTCGGAAGGCTGCCGAAACACCACTTGCCGCAGTGGCCGCGGGAACTGGAAAAGAAAAAGGCCGCTCAGCGGCCTGTCTGTTGCTGGGCGTTCACATCCAGCATGAACCTATATTTTCAAACATTACGGCCGGGGTCAACCCTCCCCCTCCGTCTCGTGGAGGGTAGACGTCGCCATATCCACGAAATTCCTCCGCCTAGCACCCCATACAACAGCCCGTTATAAGTGGCTATCACGATAGTAACGATGAGTATGTCGAAGAGACTTGGCACATAGGGGGTCGGGCCGGTACCGCCAAACTGCATCAGCAGGATAGAAGGTGGAGAAGCAGGAAGTTCGACGGTATACGCCCAATGCATCGCCTGCACTGGACCATAATGCAACTGTATCCACGAACCAGTAGCGGTTGTAAAAGCGCCGATGCAGAATCCGGCGATGAAGAACCCTTGAGTGATTCGGGATAGCTGCATGTCATTCCATGTACGCACGCGAGATGCGCCAACATCATGCCTAATCTAAGGTTGACTGGCGCCTTGATTATCGTACAACTTGTGCAACCCTTGCAGCAAACTGCTAGGCCTGGCGTTGAAAGGATACGAGGGCCCGTTGAGGCCCGCCTCCCGTAATGCATCGCCGACGAAGGTTGAACAGTTACGGCCCAATAGGTTGTAGATATTCGGCCCGGTGTTATTCAGCAGGTATTTTCGTAACGCAGCCGCCTCCTCAGCAGTGATGGGTATCCTGACCTGATCTGCTGCTTTCGTTTCGGGCGAGATCATGTCCACCTCTCCTGGAAGCAGGTTCCCCGCCTGGGTAGCGGCTTTGAGCCACTCCGGCAGTTCACGATTCACGATCGGCAGCATGCCAATCCCGGGTGTAGGCTCGAACCCATAGGTGGGGTCGCCATTGACTGAGATTCCCACATGCCCAAAACGATTAAGGCCTTCGCCAGGGTACAGGGAGACAGTCGCATAACCATCCGGCGCGGGCTTGGCAGGCAGCGCCGGTTGGCTTAGCGCGGCTCCCAAGCCGCGCTGGCCGAAGAGTCCGCTCCGCGCGAAGAGCCCGCTCGCTAGCCCCGGCTCCTGCTCTTCGTCATCCAGTGGCGTAGCCATACCCTGCTACCTCTTCCTGCCAAATACCTTCTTCCAGGCCTTCTCGAATTCTTCAGGATCCGTGATTCCGGCCAAGTCCTTTGCACTCAACTCTCCTTCACCCACCGCCCCACCCTGGTTCAGTTTCGCGCCGGCTACCTGCATCCCCGCCGCGATCTTGGCCTCCGCCCCGGGCTTCCCGCCTTTGGACGCGAAGCCCCGCGCCCGGGCGTACTCCCACACCAGTTCCGCCGGGTTGCGCCCCTGTTGCAGGGCGTTGCTGACGATCTCGGCCGTATTCATGCGCGTGATGTTCGCGCGCACCGTGGGGTCGGAGTAACCCAGCGCCTGTAGTTCCTTATCCCGTACCTCCGCTGCATACCGGTAGGCATCCCGGTAGTCCGGCTGCGCCTTGGCAAATTCCTGCTCCTGTGCCGCCGCCCAGTCGGCATACTGTTGCACCGTCGCCC
The DNA here is from genome assembly GCA_035455665.1 of Gammaproteobacteria bacterium. GTDB lineage: Bacteria > Pseudomonadota > Gammaproteobacteria > Natronospirales > REEB76 > DASUBN01. The sequence continues at coordinate 3,021 of DATIEQ010000146.1, forward strand.
GTTGCTGCGCCGCCGCCTCCTGCTGCTGCCGCCACGCTTGCAGCTCAACCGTGTTGCTCTGCAACTGTCCCAGCACGTGGTTGATGTAATCGAGGGGCTTTTCCTTCGGATCAGGTGCCGGGGCTTGTCGCGCCGTAGCCGCTTCGGCGTAGGCGGGAAGCTGTTGCAAGCGCTGCGTCAGTGCCGCCTGCCAATCCCGGAACTGCTTCAGCTCCTCGCGGAGCTGCTTCTTCTCCGCCCGCTCCTGCTGCAACGCCTCGAGCGGAACCACCCGTTTCTCCCGATTCTCTTTCTGAGCGGAACTCTGGGTTTGCCCCTCGCCGTCCATTTCCGGGACAGATGGCTCCCCAGCTGCTCCCACCACTAGTGGCGCATCCGGCGGCATCCCCTCGGAAAGCGAAGGAGTCAGTTCTCGCCCCCCGCTCTCGAAGAATTTCGATTCGGCTTCATTCAGCTGTGGTATGGCGCTCATGTTCTCTCCTGTAATATGTTGCTCGGGCGTATGGAGCCTGGTAACTCGAAATAGGGAATTAAATGGGGAAATGGTCGGCGCTTATCCGTTTCATGCTGTTGATGGCGCTGGCCCCGACGCATCCGGTCATTGCGGGCACGCCCGCAGATGCCGGCTGGAACCCCCTCAACTGCGACGTCGGCCCGGTCAACAAGACCTACGGCAGTGCGCCCTGGTTGGTATACAGCTGCCACGACGATCGATCCCTAACATTTGTTTCGGCACCTGGTAGCCCCGCTATGCCGTTCTACTTCGTCCTGTATGTGAAGGAGGGCCAATATCGCCTCACGGGCGAAGGCACCGGCGATAAGAAAGTGACGGATGCTGCCCTAGCCGAACTGCAGAAGCTGTCGGCCACGGATGTGGCGGCCCTCATAGTCGAGACAAAGAAGGTCAAGCCTGTCCCCACCGCAGTCGGCCCGTACGGACTCAAATGCAATATCGGCCCCGCCAACGAGGTGCTCGGCGGTGTTTCCTGGCACGTGTACGCATGTGATGACGGCAAAACCATCGGGATGACGGTGGCACCCGAAACAACGGCGCTGCCACTCTACTATTTCTTCTACTTGATTGACGGCCATTACCAGCTCCAACCCCCGCCGGCCCCCTGGCACGACGAGCGTGTCACCCAGGCAGGTCAAGCCGCGCTGCAACAGCTGTCCGATACTGACGTCGTCAGGCTTATGGGCGAGGCCAAACAAGCGAAGCAGTCCATGGTCGTCTCAGGCAACCGGATCCACGACACCATCATCGGGTCCTGGGTCTACTCCGATAAGCGCGGCGACAACAGCCTCACGTTCGACGCCGATGGCACATTTCATGGGACGCTGAGTCGGCGTGGGAAGATCGTCTGGTCGTATGCCGGCACCTGGACCGTGACCGACGATGTGATCACCTATGTCTACGCCCGCTCCGATCCTGGGCTGGTACCCGTCGGGACGATCGATATCGATACCGTCCTGAATCTGACGGAGAACTGCTTTACGCTGGAATCCGTCTCGACCGAGCTATCCAGGGTTTGCAGAGCCCCCTGATCCAAACCCCCGGGTACGAACCTAGTTGACGTCCTGCTGCGGCAACTCCGCATGGCGTCTGCGTCTCCCCTTCGTAAGCCACGCTAGCGCCTGGCTGCGCTCCCAGTAGAGCTTCACCTGGAAACCCCGGTTCGTCGCTGTGTCGTCGAAGAACGTGTACTTGTGCATGTTCTGCGGATCGGCGGGCAGCACGATGGCGATCTTGGTCCAATGGGGTAATCCACCGGCGTCGAACATGTCGGGCAGCTTGTAGATATCCGTCAGGGGCATCTCCAGGGTGGCGCCGGAATAATCAACCAAGACGCCGGAGGCCTTAAGGCTGACGATGAGCTGCACACCCTCGATCGCCTGGGCGAAAGCGTCCTCTGCGGTGATGATGCCCTCCGCGGTGATCCTGACGATGTTCTCGGACGGTCGATGTTCGATCTTCCAGCTCATCTTGCCCCCCAAGTGTTGCGGCCTCCCTGCCTTTTCTTATGACTTAACTATCGCTCCGAGCCGACTATGATTCTACCTCCGATTGGCCGGCCTGTCGGCCCGCCGCCATTCGCACACTGACTACTTCTATGTTCATCCGGGCGGTGCCGGGACGTGCGCCGTGCGGATCTCCGCGACCGCCTTGTGCACGTCCGCCTGCGCCCGCGCTGCCTCGCCCTGAGCTCGGCTGTGCGCGCCTTGGGCTTTGAACGCCTCCGCTGCAAGCTGCACCCCGCCTTGTGACTGCAGGTGCTGTGCTTGTGCGTCCTTGAGCCGTGCGGAGGCGGCCAGTTCGCCGATCTCCGCCTGCTCCACGGGGGTTGGCGGCGTCGGTGGAGATGCGCCGGGAGGCGCTGCCTGCTGCTTGATCTTCTCTACCATCGCCTGGGGGAAGGGCGAGTAGTCGAGCGCGATCGCCGCGATCTGCGGGCTGAGGACCTGCGGTAGCGTCTGGGCGAGCAGCGTGAACGCCTCCCAGGTGCGCTGTTTCACGTTCGGCGAGGTCGGCGCCTCGTCCACGATCACGTCGTACTCCACCGCCCCTTCGTCGTATACCAGCGGCACGTACTGCAGCCCCG
>DATIEQ010000147.1:0-8350 GCA_035455665.1 Gammaproteobacteria bacterium
ATCCAGCTCTGGCCAGGTGTAGCGGACCAGCGTCCCATCCTCGAGCGCATAGGCGACCCGTTGTTGAGTGCTGCGGATCACACCGAGCGGATTCGTCCAGCCGCCGCGGGTGAACTCGATAGGCGGCACGTTGTTGGGGCCTGCCGACAGCGCGCAATGCACGCCGCCCAGCTGGTCTCGCACCGGGCGTGGAGCCATCTGCGCGAAATCCCGCGTCATGATCGCCATGGCCTGCTGCAGCTGCTTGAGTCGCAGCATGGCCGTGTCGTTCTGCTCGCGTTGACGGATCACGGAGTTGAGCCCACCGTAGGCCATGACCGCGAGCACCGCGAAGATGGCGATCGCCACCAAGAGCTCGAGGAGTGTGAAGCCGCGGGTAGACCGCTTCATCTGCACACCGCCTGCGTCGCAGCGGCGCCGCCGATGCCGGCAGGCGCCCCCGCCGGTGGACCCGGCTTGCCGATGAACCCGGTGACGGATGTGACCACGTCCTTCGGTGAGCGCCCGTTGCTCACGTCGATGTCCACCCGGAGCAAATCAGGGTCGGGCGTGCCGCTCACGGTCGCCTTCCAGTGCCACTGTTCCGGGTTCGAGGGATCACCACCCATATCGGCATCCCCCTCGGTGCTGCCGAGGTCGGGCAGTGAAGGTGCGATGCGCAGCGCGGTCAGCTCGTTCATGCCGACCCAGTTGGCGAGCGTGTCGTCGCGCAGCTGGCCGCCGAGGCGAGTGCTGCTGCCGGCGGTGCCGAGCACCGCGATCATGCCGACGGCGAGCACCGCCAGCGCGACCAGCACCTCGATCAACGTGAATCCGTGTGTCTTGCGTGAAGGCATAGTGCTAGTGGGAGTCGGTCTCGCCCGGGGCGAGCAGTTTGACGCCGTCCACCAGCGTACCTTTGACGATGTATACCGATTTTTTATCCGTGCCGGTGACGCGGATGATGAACGGGGTCAGCTCTCCGCTGGAGAGGAGCAATACCTGGGGTTTGGCCGCGGCATCGGAGTTGCCGGTGACGACGCTCGGTGCCGACGCGGTGCTGGGAGCAGGCGCGAGCGTGACCGGTGTGCCTTCCAGGTCCAGGCTCAGGGTCACATCCTCCAACTCATGGCGGGCGAACAGCGAGTCATCCTTGGGCTCGTTCCAGGTGCGACCGTCGTAGGTGAGGAATGCATAGGCGTGAGGTTCGACCCGCAGGCCGTACTCCCGCCCCTGCATCACCGCCTGTTCCGCAGCGAGCTCCGTGAGCTCGGCAAGCTTGCCCGCGGTCTGCTGGGCGGGCGGGTCGCCGCCGAGACTGCCGAGGGAGATCACGGCGATGCTGGCGACGATGCCGATGATCACCAGCACCACCAGCAGTTCTATCAGGGTGAAGCCGCGCAGACGCCCCGGGTGTGTCACGGGAGTCGTGATGATTCAGTGGCCGGTATTGCCGTTTGCGGCGCCGCCGTCCGAGTTCCAGTTGCCGATGTCCGCGTTCACGCCGTCGCCCCCAGGTTGGCCGTCAGCGCCATTGGACCAGATATCCACGGCTGAGCCATGCACCCCGGGGTTCAGGTACTGGTAGGGATGGTCCCAGGGATCCACCGGCAGGCGATCCAGATACTGCTTCCAATGGGGAGGTGCCGGGTTGCTACCCGGCTTCTGCACCAGGGCCTCGAGCCCCTGGTCGGTGGTGGGATAGGTGTAGTTGTCGAGGCGGTACATCTCGAGGGTCGACTGGATGACCTGGATGTCCTGCTTCGCTTTCACCACGCGCGCCTCGTCCGGCTTATCCATGATTTTGGGGATGAGGATGGAGGCGAGGATGCCGAGGATCACCACCACCACCATGACCTCGATGAGGGTGAATCCGGATTGCGGGTTGCGGGTCTGCATGACTGCCAGGACTGGTAAAATTGGCGCGCGCTCGGGCGCAAAACCCAATGATACACCAAGCTCCGAGGCCTTCCGTCCATGATGCTCCGAATCGTTGAGATGCGCCGCCGGTTAGACCGTCATGGGCCGCTGCTCGTGATCCTCCTGCCGTGCCTGTTGCTTGCCCTGGGCGGTGACCCTGCACGCCGGATGCTCCGCTACGACCGCGATGCCGTTCTCCGCGGCGAGTTATGGCGGCTCGTGACCGGCAACTTCGTGCACATGGGCCTGGGGCATCTGCTCGAGGACGGCGCGGGCCTCGTCCTCCTCTGGCTTCTTTTCCGGGACGTCATGCCGGGATGGCGTATGCCCAGGCTCATCCTTGCCGGCTCCCTGGCGGTGGGCCTGGGGCTCCTGCTTGGCAGCCCGGAGGTGGGATGGTACGTGGGGATATCCGGCGCGCTCGACACGCTCTGGGCCGCAGGAGCGATCGCGCTGCTCGGCCGGCGCGACCGCTTCGGCTGGGTGCTGGCGGGCGTCCTTGTCCTGAAGCTCGCCTATGAGCAGCTGTGGGGACCACTGCCGTTCTCCAGCGTCGAGAGCGGCGGTAACGTGATCGTGGACGCACACCTCTATGGCGCCCTGGCGGGTGCGGTCATCGGTTTCGGCTGGGCCCTCTGGGAGCGGGGCTTTATAATGCGGCGCTCATTGTCAGCGGGAGATCAGCCATGACGTTCGCCGCAGTGTTCCCGGGACAAGGTTCCCAGTCACTGGGGATGCTGGCAGCGCTCGCGGGCGGTCATCCAGAAGTGCAGGCGACCTTCGCGGAAGCTTCCGCCGCACTCGGTTACGACCTATGGGCCATCACCCAACAGGGACCGGAGGCGCGCCTGAACTCGACCGAATGCACACAACCCGCGTTGCTCGCCGCGGGTGTCGCCGCCTGGCGCGTATGGAAGGGCTCGAACGGACCCGATCCGGTCGCCATGGCGGGCCACAGTCTCGGCGAATATACCGCGCTCGTCTGTTCAGGGGCACTGGATTTCCCGTCGGCAGTCAGGCTCGTCGAGTTCCGCGGCCAAGCCATGCAGCACGCGGTGCCGCCGGGACAGGGCGCCATGGCGGCGATCCTCGGCCTCGACGATGACGCGGTGCGCGCCGCCTGTGCAGAGGCGGCACAGGGGGACGTGGTGGCGGCGGTCAATTTCAACTCACCCGGACAGGTGGTCATCGCCGGCTCCGCGCAGGCCGTGGAACGGGCCATCGCCGCCTGCAACGCCCGCGGCGCGAAGCGCGCCTTGCCGCTGCCGGTGAGCGTGCCCTCCCATTGCGAGCTCATGCGGCCCGCCGCCGAGAAGCTCGCCGCGCGCCTCGCAGGCCTGCAGATCTCGAAACCGAACATCCCGGTGATCCACAACGTCGATGTGTCGAGTCACGCCGCCGCGGACGAGATCCGTGCCGCTCTCACGTCCCAGCTCTACAGCCCGGTGCGTTGGGTGGAGAGCGTGCAGCGGCTCGGTAAGAGCGGCGCCACGATGCTCATCGAATTCGGTCCCGGCAAGGTCCTCGCCGGCCTCACCAAGCGCATCGACAAGGGCATCGCCGCCCATCCGGTCTATGATCCCGAGACCCTGCAGACCGCCTTGAACGCGACAGGAGCCCTATGATGCTGAACAACGACATTGCACTCGTCACGGGTGCGTCCCGCGGTATCGGCCGGGCCATCGCCGTAGCCCTCGGCAAGGCGGGCGCGACCGTCATCGGCACGGCCACCAAGCCCGAAGGCGCGGAGCAGATCAGCGCCTACCTCAAGGGCGAAGGCATCAAGGGCAGGGGAGTCGTGCTGAACGTGAACGACCCGGTGCAGGTGGATGAAGCGGTGAAGGCGGTGGCCGCCGAGTTCGGCGACCCGAGCATCCTCGTCAACAACGCCGGCATCACCCGCGACACGCTGTTGTTGCGGATGAAGGAAGACGACTGGAACGCCGTGATCGACACGGACTTGACCTCCGTGTTCCGCCTCTCCAAGGCCTGCCTGCGCGGCATGATGAAAGCGCGGCGCGGACGCATCATCAACATCGCTTCGGTGGTGGGTTCCAGCGGCAACCCCGGTCAGGCGAACTACTGCGCCGCCAAGGCCGGCATCATGGGTTTCACCCGCTCGCTCGCTCAGGAAGTAGGCTCCCGCGGCATCACCGTCAATACCGTGGCGCCGGGCTTCATCGACACCGATATGACCCGCGCGCTCACCGAGGAGCAACGGACCGGGCTCAAGAAGAACATCCCGCTCGATCGGCTGGGCGCACCGGAGGACATCGCCCAGACAGTGCTGTTCCTGGCCTCGCCGGGAGCGGGCTACATCACCGGGGAAACCGTGCACGTCAACGGCGGCTTGTACATGGCCTAAACCGGCTCTCCGGGCCGGGCGGTGGCGCGCTCAAGGGGTTTTCTCTACAATACCGCCCCCAGTCCGGCTGGCTAGGCCTAAACCAGACTGCTTTTGTCACCTTGGGAGGTCCCATCAGTCATGAGTAGCATCGAAGAACGCGTGAAGAAGATCGTCGTGGAGCAGCTGGGTGTGAAGGAAGATCAGGTCACCCCGCAGGCCTCCTTCGTGGACGATCTGGGTGCTGACTCGCTGGATACGGTGGAACTGGTCATGGCGCTCGAGGAAGAGTTCGAGTGCGAGATCCCCGACGAGGAGGCTGAGAAGATCACCACCGTCGGCCAGGCCACTGCCTATATCAAGGAACACCTGCCCAACGCCTGAGCGGCGGCCATTTCAGCACGAGCGCCGTTGTCATCGCGAGGTGGCAACGGCCTTGTCTTTTCTTATACTCTCCCTTGAGCCAGCCATAGAGGGTTGATTCCGGTGTCGAAACGGCGCGTTGTTGTCACAGGCATGGGCATCATCTCCCCGGTGGGTAACGCCGTCGAGGAAGCGTGGGCCGCTATCCTCGCCGGGAAGAGCGGGGTGGGAACCATCACGCACTTCGACGCCACCGCCTACCCGACCCGCATCGCGGCGGAAGTGAAGAACTTCGACCCTGCGCAGTACATCGCGCCGAAAGACATCAAGAAGATGGATCCGTTCGTGCACTACGGCATCGCGGCGTCTATCCAGGCCCTCAAGGATTCCGGCCTCGAGATCACGCCCGCGAACGCGGCGCGCGTCGGTGCCGCCGTCGGCGCCGGCATCGGCGGTCTCACCAACATCGAGAAGGCGCACGCCTCCATCCTCGAGCACAAGAGCCCGAAGCGCGTATCGCCGTTCTTCGTTCCTTCCAGCATCATCAACATGATCTCGGGCAACCTGTCGATCATGTACGGCCTCAAGGGGCCGAACGTGGCCGTGGTCACCGCCTGCACCACCGCCAACCACAACATCGGACTCGGCATGCGCTTCATCCAGTACGGCGATGCCGACGTGATGATCGCCGGCGGTGCCGAGATGGCCACGACGCCGCTCGGTGTCGGCGGCTTCTGCGCGGCGCGTGCCCTGTCGGAGCGTAACGACGACCCGCTCAAGGCGAGCCGGCCTTGGGATAAGGACCGCGACGGTTTCGTGCTGGGCGAGGGCGCGGGTGTGCTGGTGCTGGAAGAGTACGAGCACGCGAAGAAGCGCGGCGCAAAGATCTACGCCGAGCTCATCGGTTTCGGCATGAGCGGCGACGCTTACCATATGACCGCGCCGCCGGATGACGGTGAGGGCGCGCGCCTGTGCATGGAGAACGCACTGCACGACGCGCATCTCGCCGCGGACAAAGTGGATTACATAAACGCCCACGGCACCTCGACCCCGGTCGGAGACAAGGGCGAGACCTTCGCCATCAAGCGCGCCTTCGGCGAGCACTCCAAGAAGGTCGCCGTGAGCTCCACCAAGTCCATGACCGGGCATCTCCTGGGCGCGGCCGGCGGCGTGGAGGCGGTCTTCAGCATCTTGGCACTGCGCGACCAAGTGGCGCCGCCCACCATCAACCTCGACAACCCCGACCCCGAGTGCGACCTCGACTACGTACCGCACACTGCACGCAAGATGAAGATCGAGGTGGTGCTGTCCAACTCCTTCGGCTTCGGCGGCACCAACGGCACCCTGGTATTCCGCCGCGGGGGATGATGTGAGCGCCGCCTCTACCGCGGCGCCATCCCACACGCGGTGACGCGACACCCGTTTCCTTACGACGTCGATCCGCTGGACGCTTGCCGCGCCAGGCCGGAGCTGTTCCCGTTCCTGTTGCAGAGCGCCGCCCAAGGCGGCACCCAGGGCCGCTACGATCTGCTGTTCGCCCGCCCCGACCCGGCCATGCTGGTGCTGCATGCAGACGGCCACCTCACGGGCCCGCACGCGGATCAAGGCCGGGGGGATTTCCTCAGGGCGCTCGATCACTGGTGGCAGGCGGAAAGCCCTGACCCGGAGGCGGGGGATACGGGGAGCATCTTCCACGGCGGCTGGTTCCTGTTCATGGGCTATGAAATGGCGGGACAGGTGGAGACACGCCTATCCCTGCCCCGCGGGAAGACTTTCCCCCTGGCCTTCGCCGCGCGGACACCGCTCGCACTCATCCGCGATCATGCGACGCACCAAGCGTGGCTCGTGCATGAGCCCGGTTACGATCCGTCGCTGGCCTCTGTGCTGGCGGATATCCTCCCGAGGGAACGACGCGCGGCGGCGGGTTCTGATGAAGTGCTGGCGTCGCCGCTGGTTGAGGAAGAGCCGGATCGATATCTAGGGCAAGTGGAACGAGCGCGCCGCTACATCCATGACGGCGACATCTTCCAAGCGAACCTCTCGCGTCTCTGGTCCGCGGAGCTCCGTGCCGGGACCACGCCGACGACTCTGTACTCCAAGCTGCGCGCGGCGAATCCCGCACCCTTCGCGGGCCTGGCCTACTGCGATGCAGGTGCGGTCATCAGTTCCTCGCCGGAGCGCCTCGTACGGGTAGCCGACGGCAGGGTGGAGACCCGACCCATCGCGGGCACCCGGCCGCGCAGCGCGGATCCCGCTCGGGACGCAGCGCTCATCCGTGAACTCATCGCGCACCCCAAAGAGCGAGCCGAACACGTGATGCTGCTGGATATGGAGCGCAACGACCTCGGCCGAGTGTCCGAGACGGGTAGCGTGCGCGTGGACGAACTCATGGTCGTGGAGTCCTATACCCACGTGCACCATATCGTCTCGAACGTGAGCGGCCGTCTGCGCTCTGGCATCACGCCCGGCCAGGTGATCCGCGCCGTGTTCCCCGGCGGCACCATCACCGGCTGCCCCAAGGTGCGTTGCATGCAGATCATCGCGGAGCTGGAACAGGCGCCGCGGGAGGCCTACACGGGTGCCATGGGCTATCTCGGCCGGGACGGCAGCATGGACCTCAACATCCTGATACGAACCCTGGTGCAGCAGGGACGGCAGCTCGATTTCCGTGCCGGCGCGGGTATCGTGGCCGACTCGGTCCCCACGCGGGAACTGGAGGAGACCCGCGCCAAGGCACGGGGTCTCGCACGGGCCCTGGGAGCGGACGCGTGAGCACGGGCTGCTGGGTCAATGGCGAGCCGCGGGAGGACATCCCCGCTGGCGATCGCGGTCTGCATTACGGGGACGGCGTGTTCGAGACGCTCGCGGTGTTGGACGGCCGTGTCCGTCTACTGGAGCACCATCTGGACCGCCTGGCCGAAGGCTGCAGCCGCTTGGGGTTCGTGGCGCCTGATCTAGATCTGCTGCGCGACGAGTTGCGGGCCGCTGCGCATGGACAGGCACGCGCGGTATTGAAGTTGCTGGTGACGCGCGGGACGGGCGGCCGTGGTTACCGCCCGCCCGTCGGTACCGGCGCGACGCGCATCCTGCTGCGTCGTCCTTGGACGGAGCGCCCCCAGGCCTGGTGGCAGGAAGGTGTGCGCGTGCGCGTCTGCACCACGCGTCTCGGCCGCAATCCCCGCCTGGCCGGGTTGAAGCACTTGAACCGCCTGGAGCAGGTACTCGCTCGCGCCGAGTGGGACGAGGAGGCGCAGGAAGGACTGATGCAGGACGAGGGGGGGTTCGTCATCGAAGGTACAATGAGCAATGTATTCCTGGTGCACGAAGACGGCCGCGTGCTCACCCCGAGGCTCGATCGTTGCGGCGTCGCGGGCGTGATGCGCCGTCATCTCCTCGAGAAAGCGGAGCGTGCCGGGTTGACGGTAAGCGTGGCTGAGCTGCCACTCACGGACTTCGCCAGCGCGCGTGAGATCTTCCTGTGCAATTCCCTGATCGGCGTCTGGCCTGTCGCGCGCTTGAGCGAAAGGCTCTACCCTGCGGGCCGGGTCACGCGTCGATTCCAACAGTGGTCGGCGGAAACATGATGCTGCGCACTTCCATCCTGCGTCTGCTGCTGGCAGCGGCGTTATTGCTGTCGTTCATGGGCGGGGGGTATCTCTATTGGCGTTGGACCGTGCAGCCCTTGCCCATCGGTGCCACCGCCGTGGACGTGGAGATACTCCCCGGTGAATCTCTGCGGAAGGT
>DATIEQ010000148.1:0-4388 GCA_035455665.1 Gammaproteobacteria bacterium
GTCGCGATGCTGGAACGTGCGACGGCTGCGCGTCCCACAGACGCCTCACTGCACAAGAACCTGGGGCTCGCCTACCGGGCTGTGCGTGCGCCGGATCGGGCAGCGCGCGCGTTCAAGGAAGCACTCAGACTCGAGCCGGAATTCACCGTTGCCTGGCTCAACATGGGCGCAGTGCTGGACGAGACTGGTCAGCGTGATGAATCCCTCATGGCCTACATGCGTGCATTCAAGAGTGCGGAGAAGAGCGGCCTGTTCATGAACGTCGCCGCGATGCCTGCCGGTGTGCGTACCTTGGCGGAGCGGGCCATGTCCGCACTACGCGAGGCACGCGCCGAGGTGTTCCGTGAAGCCCTGGCGCCCGTGGCGGCGCGCTTCGGGGACGATGCCCTCAAGCGGGTCTGGGAATGCCTGGAGGCCTACCTTGGCAAACGGCCGCCGCTGCCGCTGCCCGCCCTACAGAAGCCCACGCTCATGACCTTCCCCGGTGTCCCGGGCCGCGCCTGGTTCGAGCGGGAGATGTTCCCCTGGCTCACGGAGATCGAGCGGCAGACCGATGCGATCCGTGAGGAGCTCACGGACGTGTTGGCGTCCGACGAGGGCTTCCGGCCTTTCGTGGAGATACCCGTGGACCATCCCGGCGCTGCGTATTGGCGGCAGGTGAACCACTCGCCCTCCTGGAACGCGTTCTTCTTCTACCGGGACGGCGGCCGTCACGCAGTCAATCATGCGCGTTGCCCCGTGACCTCCGCGGCGCTCGATGCGCTCCCATTGATCCGTATCGCGGAGCATTCCCCGGAGTCCTTCTATTCCGTCCTCGCGCCTGGCGCTTACATCCCGCCGCATACGGGCGTCATCAACTGCCGCCTGGTGGTGCACCTGCCGCTCATCGTGCCTCCGGACTGCGGCATCCGCGTCGGCAGCGAGACGCGTGGCTGGGAAGAGGGACGCTGCATAGCGTTCGACGACACCTTCGAGCACGAAGCCTGGAACCGCAGCGAGCGGACGCGGGTGGTGCTCATCTTCGATATCTGGAACCCTTATCTGAGCGAGGCGGAACGGGAAGGCATGCGGGCGGCGGTGGAAGCGCTCGGCCTTTTCAATCGCGGTCACGGCGACGGAGGTGAGTCGCTCTAGCGGCGGATAACGGGCCCTAATATAGGCCAACGAAAAAGCCGCTCATGTGAGCGGCTTTTTCGTTGGTTCGGATACAGGGGGTTCACCCGGCCGACGTCCCGCCCTTGAGCACGTATATGTCGAAGCCGCGCTCGCTCAAGATGTACGCGCCGGCGGAACTACGCCGCCCGGTGTCGCAATACACCACGTATTTCTTCTTCGCGTCCAGGGTGTCCAGCTTCAGGCGGATGAAGTACAACGGGATGTTGATCGCATCTCCGTAATGCTGGTTCTCGTACTCGCTGGGCAGGCGCACGTCCAGCCACTGCCCGCCGCCGGCGACGATCTGGTTTGCCTCGTTGAGCGTGATCCACTTCTGCATGGGCTCGTTCAGGAGCTTCTTGAAGTCGTCCTTAGCGAGACGCACCAGCGAGCCGTCGGTTTGCATGGTGATGGTGGCGTTGCGTTTGGCGTCGGAGATCAGGGCTTCCTCGCCGAAGCCGTCCCCAGTGCCAAGCTCCGCCAGCTTGATGCCCGCCTTGTTGGTGGGCGTCTCGCGGGTCACCACGCACTTGCCGCCGGTGATGATGTAGAAGAAGTCGCCTTCGTCTCCCTGCTTGATGATCACGTCGCCTGCCTTGCGGGTGATGTGCTCCATGCGCATGAGCACCGCCTGAATGTTGGCGGGGGGGATTCGGTGGAAGGCCTTGGTCTGCAGGATGGTGGTCATCCAGTCGTCTGTGGAGGACTCCTCCTGGGCCTGCAACTCACCCACCTCGAAGGCTCCGGTCTGGTCCCAGGTGAGCATGATGTCCAGGAGGTCGCTGTCCACCGTGAAGTATTCCGCATTGGTCTTGGCACGGACCGACAGGTGCCGGGGGATCTGCGGCGCCAAGGGGTGACGGGATTCTTCCGTGCCGCCGGCGATCACCCGCACGACTTTCTCTCCGGATCGCAACTCCACTTCGCCCTTGACCAAGTAGACGGTGCGTTTGTCGGTCTCTCCCTGGCGGAAGATGTAGCGGCCGGCCTCGATATCCTGCACCTGGCTCTTGGAGGCCAGGTCGTTCTGGTTTTCGGGTTTGAGGCCGCTTAAGGGGGAGAATTGCTTGAGCAGTTCCCGATCAAGGGGTCGCGGTGCCATGCGTCTTCAGCCTTTGAACGGTTGTTGTTCGCCGGGGGATACCCCATCCCAGTGGGCCGGGCGGTCAAAATTCTAACATATCCGCTCCCGCCAGCCGGGAGGGGAGGGTCAGCTAGCCGGGCTCGCCACCGGCACCGGCCGGCGATTCGCCCCCACGCGCACGTAAGTAATCTGCGCGGTTGCCACCTTCACCGTGGTCTCCCGTTCCCCGTCGTTGCGCTGGGAGAAGACCGTCACGTCCACCGTGATGGAGGTGTTGCCTACCCGGGCCACGTCCGTATAGAAGCTCACCACGTCCCCGACGTATACCGGGCTTGCGAACACGAACTCGTTCACCGCCACCGTGACCACACGTCCGCCGGCCCGGCGGAAAGCGATGATGGCGCCGGCGATGTCCGCATGGGACATGATCCAGCCGCCGAAGATGTCGCCCAGCCCGTTGGTGTCCTTGGGCATGGCGAGGGTGCGGACCGCGGCTTCCCGGTCCTTGGGCATCTGTTCGAACTTCATGCCTTGGGTTCCCGCAGGGCGGCGGCATCCCAGCCTGCGTCAGGCTTGAAGCGCTCGCCGTGCCGACCGGCGAGTTCGTTCAGGCGCGCCTGCAGGCGATCGGCGCCGGCCGCCCGGATGTAGTTGATGGGACCGCCCCGGAAGGGGGCGAAGCCGGTGCCGAAGATCACGCCGGCGTCCAGCAGGTCCGAGTCATCGACGATGCGCTCACGGAGCACCGCCACCGCCTCGTTGAGCATGGGCAGGATCAGGCGGTCCTGCAGGTCACGGGTCGCACCGCGGGCCTTGGCCCGGTCTTTCACGGGCTTGCCGTCGGCGTACTTGTAGAAACCCTCGCCGGTCTTGCGCCCAAGCTTCTTGGCTTCCACGAGCTTCACCAGGCTTTCCGGGATCTTCTTGTTGAACTCCTTGGCGAACACCTTCGCCACCGATAGGCTCACGTCGAGGCCCACGGTGTCGGCGAGCTCCGCCGGGCCCATGGGCATGCCGAAGTCCAATGCCGCCTGGTCGATGGCCTCCAATGCCGCACCGTCGTCGGCCGCCAACATGGCTTCCATCATGTAGGGCATGAGGATGCGGTTCACCAGGAAGCCGGGCGCGGACTTCACCGGTACCGCCAGCTTGTCGATGTGGCGGGCGAAGGCCAGCGCCTTCGCCACCACTTCCTTCGGGGTGTCGTCGGAGTGGATCACTTCCACCAACGGCATCTTGGCCACGGGATTGAAGAAGTGCAGGCCCACGAGACGGGTGGGCTGCTTGAGGACGGTGCGCAGGGTCTCGAGGCGGATGCTGGAGGTATTGGTGGCCAGCACCTCATCGGCGCCCATCACCGCGTCCAGCTTCTTGTAGAGGTCCTGCTTGGCGTTGACGTCCTCGAAGATGGCCTCGATGGCCACCTGGGCATCCTTGGCGCCGGCACCCGCCACGTCCATCTTGAGGCGCGCCGTGGCGGCATCCACCTCGGCGCCCTTGAGCTTCTTCTCGAACAGCTTGCGGGCACGGCCCAGCGCCGGCTGCACGTATTTCTCCTCCCGGTCCTGCAGCGTGACGCTGAAACCCCGTAGCGCACACCAGGCGGCGATGTCCCCACCCATGGTGCCGGCCCCGATGACGTGTACGTGTTTCAGGTCGAGGTCGGATTTCTTGCCCAAGGCCTTCAAGCGGTCGGTCAACAGGAACACCCGCACCAGGTTGCGCGCCGTGTCGTTCAGCATCAGCGCCGCGATGGAATGGGCCTCCTGCACGTACATCTCGTCGCTGCCGGCCCAACGCTTCCACAGGTCGATGATGGCGTAGGGTGCGGGGTAATGGTCGCGGCGCACCTTGGCGGCCGCCACCTGCTTGTACAGCACGCTGGCGATGAACGGACGCATGGTAGCAAGCGCCAGGAGCTTCTGCAGGAACGGCGCGCTCTTCTTCGCTGCGCCGGCGAGCACCAGACGCTTGGCGGTGTCGCGCGCAGCGGCTTCCTGCACCAGCGCATCGACCAGGCCGATCTTCAGGGCTTCACGGCCCCGCACGCTGCGGCCGCTGAGCATGAAGCTCATGGCTGGGAGCACGCCGACCAAGCGGGTAGAGCGCACCGTGCCGCCGAAACCCGGGTGGATGCCGAGCTTCACTT
>DATIEQ010000149.1:0-5876 GCA_035455665.1 Gammaproteobacteria bacterium
GAGTCCGGTACACGCCCGGACTCGCCTCCGCCGAATCAAGCACTTGCGTGCTTGATTCGCGCACGGTGCGTCCCTGCACCGCGCAAGCCCTGATCACCAGGGCTTCCTAAGCGACCCGGTTGCGCAGGTCGCCCTTGCGGAACGAGGCGATGTTGACCCCCATCTGATGGATGACGCGCTGGCGCGCCTCCCGCGACGCCCAGGCCACATGGGGCGTGACGATGAGGTTCGGGATGCCCGGCTCCAGCAACGGATTGCCGTTGACCGGCGGCTCCTCCGAGAGCACGTCGATCCCGGCGCCGCCGAGGCGACCCGCCTTGAGCGCCTGCGCGAGCGCCCGCTCATCCACGAGGCCGCCGCGGGCGCAGTTGATGAGCAAGGCGTCGGGGCGCATGAGTGCAAACTCCCGCTCACCGATGAGCCCGCGGGTCTCCGGGGTGAGCGGCGCGTGCAGGCTCAGCACGTCGAGATGCGGCAACAGGTCCTTGAGCGGAAGCCGGCCGGGACGGCGGTCCTTCACATCGCGCGCCGCCACCAGCACCTGCATGCCGAACGCCTGGGCGATCTCGCCGACAGCCTTGCCGATGTCGCCGTACCCCAGGATGCCGAAGCGCTTGCCGGAGAGTTCGCGGATCGGGTGATCGAGCAGCGTGAACTGCGGCGCGCGGCGCCAGGCCCCCTCTTGCAGCAGGGCTGCGTAGCCCTTGAGATGCTGGGTAAGCGCGAGCACCAGCGCGAACACATGCTGCGCGACCGATTGACTCGCATAGGCGGGCACGTTGCACACGCCGATACCCTGCTCCCAGGCGGCGGCGAGGTCCACGTTATCGGTGCCCGTGGCGGCGACGCAGATGAGGCGCACGCCCCTGAACTGCCTGAGCGTCTCGGAGGTGAAACGGATCTTGTTGGCGAGCACCACCTCGGCATCGCCCACGTGCTCCAGCAGGCTCTCCGGGGGTGTGACGTGGAACACACGCAGCACCGAGAGCGCCTTGCGCAACGGCGCGAGATCCACGTCATCCTTGAAACTCACGGTATCTAGGTCGAGAAAGACGCCTTTCATGCCACGCTCCATTTCCAGGCGCGTGGGATAATACACCCGTGATTCCGCGCGCGCCGTGATGCGCGTCGCGCACGGCATTTTATGTAAATCATCCACCGGAATGCCCTTATGTACACACCCGCCCACTTCAAGGCGGATGACGTCGCGGCGATGCACGCCCTGCTGCGCCGTCACCCGTTCGCACTCTTGGCGACGCACCATGATGGTGAGCTTTACTTGACCCATCTGCCGTTCCATCTGGATCCGGCGCGCGGCGCGCAAGGTACGCTCGAAGCGCACCTCGCCCGCGCGAACCCGCATTGCGCCGCACTGCAAGCGGGCGCGGCGTCCACGATGGTCTTCAAAGGACCCGATGCCTACGTCTCGCCCCGCTGGTACGGGGACCCGGCGAAGAACGTCCCCACCTGGAACTACGTGGCGGTGCACGCCCATGGACGCCCCCGGGTCCATGAGGACGCCGCGACCAGCCTCGCCTATATCGGCCGGCTCACGGACGAGCACGAGGCTTATATAGAAGAACCCTGGAGCGTGCAGGAGGCGCAGGTGCACGTGGAGCGCTCCATCCCCCACATCCTGGCGTTCGAGATCCCCATCGAGCGGCTCGAAGGCACGTTCAAGTTGAGCCAGAACCACCCGGCGGCGAATCGCGCCGGCGTGATACGCGGACTACGCAAGAGCGCGGTGACCGCCGCGCCCGGGATACTGGAACTGATGGACGGGCTGTACGAAATGGACGGCAGCTTGCGGAAAAGCTGATTCAGAAGAGCTTCGATTGCTGTTCCGCGGGCGGCAGCGCCCCCTCGAGCGTGAGCAGCCTGCGTTTGATGGGCAGGCCGCCGCCGAAACCGGTGAGCGAACCGTCCGCGCCGATGACACGATGGCAGGGGATGATCACCGGGATCGGGTTCTGGCCGTTCGCGGCACCCACCGCGCGCGAAGCCTCGGGCCGGCCGAGGCGCCGCGCGATCTCACCGTAGGACCAGGTGCGCCCGTAGGGGATGGTCTGCAGCGCACGCCACACCTGCATCTGGAACTCGGTGCCCTGAGGCGCGAGCGGCAGGTCGAACGTCTTCAATCGTCCGTCGAAATACGCCTTGAGCTGACGCGCCGCCTCCCGGAACGGGCGCGCGTCCTCCACCCAATCCTTGCGCGGTCTCGTGGGACGCGGTCCCGCTTGGAAATGCACGCCATAGAGGGCGTCCTGGTCGCCCAGCAGCAGCAAGCGCCCGATCGGGCTGTCGAGCGTATGGTGATAGAGGACGCGTTCCGCGCTCATGAGTTCCCGCTCCGAAAACATGCTCCTAATTCACCCGGCGTCCGACGCGGCACGCCACAGATGCATGACCGCGTACGCGCGCCAAGGCCGCCAGCGCTCGGCACGCTCCAGCAGCGTCTTCACCGTCAAAGGCCGGCGGCCGCCGGCCATGCGACGCAGCACCAGGTCCTCTGCGGGGAACGCATCGGGCTCGGACAGCGCGCGCATCGCGACGTATTCCGCGGTCCAGGGACCGATGCCGGGGAGCCGCGTCAAGGACTCGCGTAACTCATCCGCAGCGGCCGCGTCATCGAGCACCACACGGCCATCTGCCACCGCTTCCGCCAACGCGTTCACGGCGAGCGCCCGGGCGCGGGTGAGCCCGATGCCGGTGAGATCCGCCGTGGCGAGCGTCGCCGCGTCCGGGAACAGGTGCGTCAGGCCTCGCGCCGGCGCCGGCAACGGCCGCCCATGGGCGGCCACAAGGCGGGCGGCAAGCGTGCGCGCCGCCGCCACGCTCACCTGCTGGCCCAGCACGGCCCGCACCGCCAACTCGAACGGGTCCCAGGCGCCCGGCACCCGCAGCCCCGGGCGGCGGCGCAGCAGCGGCTTCAGCAGCGGATCGTCCCCAAGCGTACGGCGCACGTCCGCGGGATCCGCCGCGAGGTCGAACACTTGCCGGACCCGGAGCGCCGCCGCGAGCAAAGCGGTCGCCCCGAGGCCGTGCACACTGAGGTCGAGCGCATCGGCGTCCGCTGCGGGCTTGACCTCGATCCAACCGCTGTCGCCGTGCACGCTGACTGTGCGCGTGTAACTCTCGCGGGTGACGCACTCCACGCCGGGCAGCGCCCGCCGCGCGAAGAAATCCTGGATCGCACGCCAATCGTACGGCGGACGGTAGGCGAGCCTGAGCGTAAGCGCGTCGTCCACCGCCTCGGGCGCGCGCCGCCCGCGGCGCAGGTCCCGCGGCGCGCGACCGTAGGTGTGCTGGAACGCATCGTTGAAGCGACGCAAGCTGCCGAAGCCGCTCGCCAGCGCGATCTCCGTCATCGGCAGGCGGGTGTCATCGATCAGGCGTTTCGCGAAATGCAGCCGGCGCGTCTGTGCGACGGCGAGCGGCGAGGCGCCCACGTGTTGTATGAACAGCCGGTGCAGGTGGCGTGCGCCGATGCCGAGTCGGGAGGCGAGCTCCTCCACGCTGCCCGTGTCCAAGGCGCCTTCCTGGATCAGCCGGAGCGCGCGGCGCACCGTCGCCGAGGTGCCGAGCCATGCCGGCGTGCCCGGGGCCGCCTCCGGCCTGCAGCGCAGGCAGGGGCGGAACCCCGCTTCGGCGGCTGCGGCGGCGGTCGGGAAATAGCGGATGCGGCTCGGCTTCGGGCTGATCGCCGGGCAGATCGGCCGGCAATAGATATGCGTGCTGGTGACCGCGATGAAGAAACGTCCGTCGAAGCGCGGGTCGCGGGCGAGGCGCGCCCGGTCGCAGACGGCGGTATCGAGATGCAGCGGCAGGGAGGACATGGGTTCACTCTACACCGCCGGCCGGCAAAAACTAGCCGTTTTCGGACTCGGTCGGCCCCACGCAAGCCGGGGGCAGCAGCCGGTTGATGAGCGAGAAAAAGCGGGCCGCGTGAGCGGCCCGCCGTCGAAGGAACCTCGTATTCAGTTCAGCATTTCTGGTATTCCTGCTCCGGATCGTTGATGTTCACGGGCTTCGTCGTCGCGGGCACGGCGACGATCGTGTACGGCTCGCTCTCCTCAGGTCGAGCCTCCTTGCTGCAGGGGATGATGATGCGCACGTGCACGGCCACGGTATCGCCGGTCTCGTCCACGCTCAGAAAGCGGATACGGAACCCAGTGTTCTGCTTCTTACCGATGAACGCCGTCAGCACCATCTGCTTCGTCCAATCCACGTCGAGCTTCGGCGACGAGCCCTGTTTCTGGAACGCTTTCGCGAGATATGCATCCAAATCGGCGGCGTTATGGATGTCCTTGAAGTCCGGGTCCGTCAACGAGCTGTGGTTACCGGTCGCGAGAACTTGGATGTCGCCGGACGAACCGCCACCACCACCGCCGCCACCGCTTGCGCAACCCGCGAGACCGAGGACCAGGGCCATCGACAAGATAAATGCGTTCTTCATGGTCTTTCCTCCGTTGCAAAACCTACACACACGGGGCGCCCGGGGCACCCACGCACCGAACTCAATGAGCGATCAGGTAATACACCGTGACATCCGCGCCGACTTCGATCTCCCCGCTCAAGTACTCGGGCGCGGCGCCGGACTTGGCGGCGGCGGCCATCATCGGGCGCGGACCACCGTAACCGCCCTGCTCGGCGATGCTGTACACGGGCCCGAGCGCGACGCCAGCAGCCTGGGCCAGGCCCACGGCCTTGGCGCGGGCGTCCGCGACCGCGAGAGCGCGGGCCTTCTCCTGCAGGGCGTCGCGGTCGCTGCGGTCGAAGCTGACACCGCCCAAGTCAGTGATGCCGATGTCGAACAGGCCGTCCACCAGGTCGCCGTAGCGGGACAGTTCGTGCAGCGTGAGAATTACGCTGCGGGTGACGTGCTGGGCCACGCGCACCCGGTTGCAGCCTTTGCTCGGGCTGCCCGGGGAGATAGGCGCACAGCCGTATTCGGGGTAGACGGTCACGGCGGGCGCCGCGATGTCCTTGTCCGCGAGACCGAGCCTGCGGGCGAGCGCGATGACCTTGGCCGCGCGGTCTTCCACCTCGGCGCGGGCCAGCGTGGCGTCCTTGTCCGACTTCTCGAGCGTGAGAGGCACGAGCACCATGTCCGGTGCCACACGCAGCTCGCCATGGCCGCTCACTTGGATGTACGGCGAGGCCGGCAGCCCGTCCGCGAGGGTGTAGGCCGGCGTCAGCAGCAAGAGCGGGAGCAGGAGCAGCGCGACACGCACGGGGTCAACCCTCCAACACGCAGGCGAAGATGAGCGGTGCGACGATGGTCGCGTCGGATTCCACGATGAATTTCGGCGTGTCCGGTCCGAGCTTGCCCCCGTGATCTTCTCGTTCGGCACGGCGCCAGAGTATGAGCCGTAGCTCGTGGTGGAGTCGCTGATCTGGCAGAAGTAGGACCAGAGCGGCGTGGCTTCCGCCATATCCTGCTCCAGCATCGGCACCACGCAGATGGGGAAGTCGCCGGCGATGCCGCCGCCGATCTGGAAGAAGCCGACGCCCGCGCCGCCGGAGTTTTTGCGGTACCAGTCCGCGAGATACATCATGTACTCGATGCCGGTGCGCACGGTGTGCACGCTCTTCACGTCGCCCTTCATGCAGTGCGCCGCGAAGATGTTGCCCAACGTCGCGTCCTCCCAACCGGGGACGATGATGGGCAGGTTCTTCTCGCAGGCCGCGACCATCCAGGAATCCTTGGGGTCGATCTGGTAGTGCTGCTTGAACGCGCCGGAGCGGATCATGCGGTAGAAGAACTCATGGGGGAAATAGCGCTCACCCTTCTTGTCGGCTGCGGTCCATTCCGCCAGCGCCGCCTTCTCGATGCGGCGGATCGCCTCGTCCTCGGGGATGCAGGTATCGGTGAC
>DATIEQ010000150.1:0-6108 GCA_035455665.1 Gammaproteobacteria bacterium
ACCGGTGATCGACAGGCGCTATCCCTTGAGCGAGACCGCAGCGGCGATACGCTACGTCGAAGCGGGACACGCGAAGGGGAAAGTGGTCATAGAGGTGGGGCAATAAACAAGCGTCCCGCCCTCTGCGCCTCAATCTGCCAAGGTCTTGTCCTTCGCGCCCATGATCAGCATCCACAGCGGCGTCAACAGTTCCAGGGCGCGCAACGGTCCCGCGACCTTGCTGACCAGGTGTCCGTAGTCGGGCAGCAGCAACCAGGCGACGCTCTCGGCGGCATAGCCGCATCCGGCGACGATGAGCAGCACCCCCAGGACGCGCGGCAGGAAGCCGGACTTGAACACCAGCCAGCCGAAGGGGAACAGCCATAGGCCCCAGAACACTTCCGCCACCAGGATGGCGTTGTCATAGGAGTCCAGGGCCAGGCTCATCTGTATATACCGCTGCGCCTCGCTGAGGGCGGCCGCGGGACCGTTGGCATCCAGGATCGTCAGGACCGAGAGATGGTGGACTTCGCCGACGAAGACGATGGGGATCGGGATCAGCAGCAGGATTACCGTCAACGCGGCCAGCGTCTTGTCCACGCCTTTCAGCAGGCGGTAGAGCACCAAGCCGACGAGGATGAAGAGCGCCTGGCTGACGAGGTCAGCCAGGATGCCGCTGCGGAACAGGGTCTCGGATGCAAGGATGTTGTGGGCCGTCGCCGCCGGATCGCCGTGCGCCATGAGGGTCTTGGGCACGTAGATGAGCGCATAGACGCCCGGGACCGAGAGCAACACGTACAGGAACCCGGCGAGCCTGGCGAGCTTATTCGTCGAGTTCATGTCCCACTCCCTCTGATTGTCGTGGCTGATAGGATAACGGAAGAACCTCGAAGTTCCCCGGCGTGCCGCTCGATATCTCCCGTTTCATGGATGGCCGATAACCTAAGGTCTGGCCCCAATTTCTCCTCCTATTTCCCTGCCGGCTTGCGGAAACGGAAGATGAACTGGTCGTTGTGCCCCGTCATCGGCGGCTGGTATGACACCAGGGTATGCGTGTCCTCCGGGCGGTGCAGCGCGTCGCTCTCGCCGTCGAACACGAAGCCTGCGGCCTCCACTTCCTTCTTCACCGCCTCCGGGTCCACGCGATGCGTGGTATCGGTGGCGCTGAAGCCCGAGCCCGCGGGCGCGACGTTGTCGATCACCACGAACAGCCCGCCGGGCTTCAAGGCGTCGAACACCTTCTTGTCGAACGCCGCCATGTCCACCGGACCCATGAACGTATCGTGGTAGTCATGGTAGTTCTCCGAGGTGAACACGAGATCCACGGCTTCCGGCAGCTTGAAGTCCGCGTCCGGCTGCCGCAGCAGGCTCACGTTCGCATAGTCTGGCGTGGCGATGAGCGCCTGCCAGTTCGCATAGCTCTTGACCGCATATTGCTGGTAGCCGTCCGGCCAAATGGTGTACACGTGGCCCTGGGGGCCCACGATGCCGCTGAACACGCGGGTCCAGTAGCCTCGGCCCGGGATCAGCTCCGCCACCTTCTGCCCGGGCTTCACCTGGGCGAAGGTCATCACCGCCGCGACCTGGCGGCGCGCGTCGTTGGCGACGTCGTCCTTGCGCGCCGGCGCGTTGAGTGCGGCGGTCACATAGGCCGGTATGGTGGCGGAATCCGCCGCCACGGCACCCAGGGCGGCCAAAGACAGGACGAACGCGAGAGAAACTGGGGCGAGGCGATGCATGGGAATCCTCCTGGTCGGTATAGATATATGTGTTCCAGCTATAGACCTGACCTCGCTTCGATGGTTCCATACGCGAATAGCGGCCCTTTTCGGTGATCGCTGCTCAATCACGCCATCTGATTTATTTCTGAAACCCTAGAGACCCACCGAACCAAGGGACTAAGCTCAGGTCATTCCTTCTGAACTGCCGTGCAACCAAGGGAGCCTGAAGCATGCGTATCGCCAGCGTGGGTCATGCGGTCTTCGCAGCGACACTGATCGCCATCGGGGTCCTGGGCTTCTTCAAGAGCGAATACGCGGCGATGTGGGATGGGGTGCCCAAGGGTTTCCCCGCAGCCGAGGCGCTGCCCTATCTCTGCGCCTTCATCTCCCTGGCCTGCGGTCTTGGCCTGCTCTGGCCGCGCACTGCCGCCCTCGCCGCCCGCGTGCTGCTCGCCTATCTCCTCGCCTGGATGCTGCTGTTCAAGGGGCGCTACATCATCCTCGCGCCCCTGCAGGAAGGCTCCTATCAAAGCGCCGGCGAGAACGCGGTGCTCGTGGCAGCCGCCTGGGTGCTCTATGCCGGGTTCGCCAACGACCGGGACAAGCAGCAGCTCCGTTTCGCCACCGGCGATACGGGCCTGCGCATCGCACGGGTGTTCTACGGTCTCGCCCTGATCGCCTTCGGCTTTTCCCATTTCGCCTATCTACAGTTCACCGCTCCGCTGATACCCGCCTGGCTGCTGTGGCCCGTGTTCTGGGCTTACTTCACCGGCGGCGCCTACCTCGCCGCGGGCGCGGCGGTGCTCACGGGCGTGTGGGCGAGACTCGCGGCCGCGCTCTCGACCCTGCAGATGGGCTCGTTCATATTCCTGGTATGGCTGCCCCTCGCGCTGGCCGGCAAGATGAGCGACTTCAACTGGGGCGAGCTCGTCGAGACCTGCGCACTGACGGCCGGCGCCTGGGTGGTGACGGATTCCTACCGCAACATCCCCTGGCTGGCCGTGGGCAAGCGCTAGCACCAGAGCTGCGGCAGCAGATCATCGTCGTTGAGGTAAATGATAACAAGGAGACGGACCATGTATAAGACGTTGCATCTCTTCATCCTGGCTTTGTCCTTAGCTGTGATCAGCCCGGCCCAGGCAGAGACTGGCAAAGCCGCCTATCCGGACATGGCGCCGCTCGAGCAATACCGCTCGGCAAGCCTGGCCGACGAGATCGCCCTGGCGCGTAGCGCGGCGCCGGCGTCCATCTCGGACGATGCCGAAATCTTGACGCTCGGCGCCCACGGCTATGAGACCGCGGTCAAAGGCAGGAACGGCTTCGTCTGCTATGTATCCAGGTCCTGGGACCAGGATTTCGACAATGCTGAATTCTGGAACCCGAAGATGCGGGGGCCCATGTGCCTCAATCCGGCAGCGGTTCGCTCGGTGCTCCCGAGCTATCTCAAGCTAACCGCATGGGTCCTTGCCGGCGTCTCCAAGACCGAGATGCTCAACCGTACCAAAGCCGCACTCGCTGCGAAGCAGATCACGGCGCCGGAGCCCGGCGCGATGAGCTACATGCTGTCGAAGGGCGGCTATCTGGGCGACAACGCCGGCGGTCACTGGCACCCCCACGTGATGCTCTATCTCCCGCGCACTGATGCTGCAGTATGGGGTGCAGACCTTCCCGGTTCACCCATATTCTCGTTTTCCAGTGACCTGAGGCCGCTGACCATATTCTTCGTGCCGGTGTCGAAATGGTCCGACGGAACACCGGACAGCGGCCACTAGGGACGGCGCTGTTGGGCTGCTCCGGGTTTTGTCAGCGCCGGCGTCCTCCTGCGAGAAATCAGGGTCTATCCCCTATCATTCCTGATAGATCCCAGGAGGCAAAGCGACATGAAGAAGAAGGTCGGGTTGAAAAAAGGAGGATCTCCCGCTCGGCTCATCGATGCGAAGATCGCCGCACTCGGGGGCTGGCGCATGAAGACCCTCCGCCGGATGCGCAAGCTCATCAAGGAGGCGGACCCGGACGTCGTCGAGGAATTGAAGTGGATGGGCACGCCGGTCTGGTCGCATGACGGCATCCTCTGCACCGGCGAGGCCTACAAGGAGGTCGTGAAGCTCACCTTCGCCAAGGGCGCGTCCCTGAAGGATCCGGCCCGCCTCTTCAACTCGAGCCTCGACGGGAACGTGCGCCGCGCGATCGATATCCATGAGGGGGAGGACGTCGGCGCGTCCGCTTTCAAGGCGCTCGTCCGCCGTGCGGTCGTCCTCAACCGCTCCCGCAAGCCGAAACCTCCGAAGAAAGCGAAGTCCTGAGGTACCCCCCCCGTGGATAATGGGCAGCGCCCCCTTAATCTTCTCTCATAGAACCTAAGGATTCGGCCCGACTCCCCAGGGAATGTCGCCGCCGTGCCTCCAGCGTAGCCTTCACGGCCTGGCGCAGCTTGCGGACCACCAATGCCGCGACGCCTCCGGCGGAGGAGCTTCCAGCGACCGTCGCGACCACGGTGGCGGCGCAGAGCGGGCACATGGCTCAGCCCTGTCCGTACTTGTCGTGGTGGCGCCACCAGACGCCGGCCTCGGCCTCGTTGCGGCCCTTGGGTGCGCGGTCCAGCCACTGGTACATGCCCCAAAGACCGTCCAGTCCGCGCGCATAGGCGGAATAAGTGTGATAGACCACGCCGTCCTCGAGCGTGAACGCGCTCATGCCCGGCAATTCGCGCAGGTACACGCCGGAACGGGTCCCGGTCATGGCGGCGAACTCGGCGATGAAGCCCTTGCCGCCGTCGTCCAGGACCGGCCTCATGTCCATGGGCCGATAGTTGTACTCCACAGCCCCGTCGCGCTGCTGCTGCTCGGTGAACGAGACGCAGAAGTCGGCGTTGAAGTCGCTGGCGGCCGACGAGGCCCACGGGAAGCTCCAACCCATCCGCCGCTTGAAAGCCTGCAGCTTCGCGAGCGGCGCCCGCGACACCGCCGTGAACGCCACGTCGTGATTCATCAGGTGCACCACCGAACCGTCGAACCCGTCCGCGATCGCCGAGCAGGAGGGGCAGCCGGCGGTGTAATCGGGCCCGAACATGAAGTGGTAGACGAGCAGCTGTGAGCGCCCGCCGAAGAGCTCGGCCAGCGTTGCGCCGCCCGCGTCGGTGTCGAATCGGTACTGCTTGTCGATGCGGACCCAGGGCAGCGCCTGGCGCCGCTTCGCAATCTCGTCGCTCTGCCGCGTCAGCTCCTTCTCCGCCTTGAGCAGCTCGAGCCGTGCCGCGAGCCACTCGGCCCGTGTCGCAGTCGCATGCTTCTTCATCGTCCTTCTCCTTAGCTTCAGTGCCGGGCCGGAAAGCGCTCGGCCAGGTGGCCCAGCAGCACTTCCCAGTGCTTGTGGCCCTGGCCGTAGGAATCGTCCGGCAGGTTAGCGTGCTTCAGTGTCAGCAGCGTGTCCTGCCCCTTCGCTTCGAAGGTCACCGTCACTACGGACTCGAGGCCACGCGTGAACAGGGACATCCAGGCCAGCTGGATCCGGCGCGGGCGGTCGAGCTCCAGGAAGCGCCCGTAATGGGGCATGTCCTTGCCGCTCTTGATGTGCAGGAAGTAGTAGGGGCTGCCCTGTTTGGGCTTGAAGTCGAGCTTCTCGGACTGATACCAGGGGTTACCCGGGTTCTGGGTGTCCAGCCAGGCGTCGTAGACCTCGGCAGGCGAGGCCGGGATAGTCCGCTGGAAGTTCAGCTCCATGATCTTGTAGTCGCCGGTGTTGATCATCTGCGTTTCCTCTTCTCGATGAAGTAGCTCTCGATCCGGTCCAGGTGTTGGTTCCAGAACCGCTCGTATTCGTGCACCCAGCCCGCCACCTGCTTCAGGGGCTTGGCGCGGAACTCGATGACGTGGTCCCGCCCCTGCTTCTCCCGGTGGATCAGCCCCGCCCCCTCCAGCACTTTCAGGTGCTTGGAGACCGCGTTCAGGGACATGTCGAAGGGCGCGGCGATGTCCGTGACCCGGGCGGGGCCCTTGGCGAGCTGGGCGAGGATGGCCCGCCGCGAGGGGTGGGAGATGGCGCCTAGGACTGCGGATAGATCGCTCATGGAAAACATTCAACCAAAAGGTTGAATGTTTGTCAAGCCCCTTGAGAAGACGGGTTGACCAGGGAAGTGTCGTCCTACTGTTTGACGGCGCCGTGGCTCTGGAGCCACTCGGCCGCGGCTTGCTTCGCCTGCTTGGTCTGCGCGGGACTCATCTGTCCTTCCAAGCTCTTCAATCTCGCCGCGACCAGCGAAGAAGTCGGGTCTTTTGCATCCAACGAAGCCTTGGCGATGATCATCCATTGATACGCGCGGACGGGATCCACGGGGACACCGGCGCCGGCAGCGAAGCACTCCGCCAAGTGGTATTGGGCCTGCCCGTTGCCTTGGTTGGCGGCCATCTGG
>DATIEQ010000151.1:0-4332 GCA_035455665.1 Gammaproteobacteria bacterium
TACGCCGCCGGCGCGGCCCGCCGCGGCATCAAGGTGATCATCGCCGGCGCTGGCGGCGCCGCCCATCTGCCGGGCATGACTGCCGCCAAGACCAGCCTGCCGGTGCTGGGCGTGCCGGTGGAATCCAAGACACTCGCCGGCATCGACTCGCTGCTCTCCATCGCCCAGATGCCCGCCGGCATCCCCGTAGGGACGCTGGCCATCGGCAAGGCAGGAGCGGTGAACGCGGCCCTGCTCGCCGCCGCCATCCTGGGGAACGGTTCCGCCGCCATACGCAAGCGCCTCGAAGCTTACCGCCGCAAACAGACCCGCGGTGTGCTCAAGACTCCCGATCCCTCCAAGTAATCGAACTGAAGACGGTATCGCGACGCGGTCGTAGAGGTTTCATTTTTTCCGGGGTGGACTCCATGAACCAGGTCGCCGCCAGCGGCACCAAGAAGAGGATTGGCATCATCGGCGCAGGCCAACTGGGCCGCATGCTGGCACTCGCCGGTTACCGCTTGGGGCTCGACTTCCTGTTCCTGGACAAGAGCGCGGACGCGCCAGGCGGCCAGATCGGCGCCATCATCCTCGGCGAGTTCAGCGATCCCAAGAAGATCGCCGAGCTCGCCTCCAAGGTGGATCTCCTCACCTACGACGTGGAGAACGTGCCGGTGACGGCCCTCGCCGGCATCCCCGAGGACAAGCCTTTCCTGCCGCCGATCGCGGCGCTGGCCGCGGGCCAAGACCGTCTCGCGGAAAAAGCACTCTTCCAGGAACTCAAGATACCCACCACCCGTTACCGTGCCGTCGCCAACATGGCGGAGATGGAGGAAGCCATCCACGCCATCGGGTATCCGGCGGTACTGAAGACGCGGCGGCTCGGTTACGACGGCCGCGGCCAGCGGGTGATCTATAGTCCCGCGGAACTGGGCAGCGCCTTCAATGCCTTGGCCGGTGCACCGCTGATCCTCGAGGAGTTCATCTCCTTCGAGCGGGAGGTGTCCATCATCGGGGTGCGCAACCTCGCGGGCGAGACCGCGTTCTATCCCTTATCCGAGAACACCCACCGGGACGGCATCCTCAGGCTCTCCGTCGCGCCCTATCCGGACAAGAAGCTGCAGAAGCTCGCCGAGACCTACGCCAAGCGCGTGATGCAGCACTTCGACTACGCGGGTGTGCTCACCATCGAGTTCTTCGTGAGGAAGGGCCGGCTCATCGCCAACGAGACGGCGCCGCGGGTGCACAACTCCGGCCACTGGACCATCGAGGGAGCGGTCACGGGCCAGTTCGAGAACCACATGCGCGCGATCCTGGGTCTGCCCCTGGGGGAGACCTGGGCCGTGGGTTATTCGGCCATGGTGAACTTCATCGGCCGCATGCCCTCGCGCGAAGCGGTGCTGAAGATCCCCGGCGCCCACTACCACGACTACGGCAAGGAGCCGCGTCCCGGCCGCAAGCTCGGCCACGCGACCCTGGTGTGCAAGACTCGCAAGGAACTGCTGAAGAGGCTGAAGGGTTTTCCTGGCCTGAACGACTAGACAGATTTAACCAGTACCACCGACCGTGATGCCGTCGATCCGTAGCGTCGGCTGGCCCACGCCTACCGGCACGCTCTGGCCTTCCTTGCCGCAGGTACCCACTCCCTCGTCCAGCCTGAGGTCGTTGCCCACCATGGAGACGCGGGTCAGCACGTCCGGGCCGTCGCCGATCAGGGAGGCGCCCCGCACCGGGCGGGTCACCTTGCCGTCCTCGATGAGATAGGCCTCGCTCGCCGAGAACACGAACTTGCCGTTGGTGATGTCCACCTGGCCGCCGCCGAAGTTGACGGCATAGAGCCCCTGCTTCACGGAGCGGATGATCTCCTCCGGATCGTGGGGGCCCGGCAGCATGTAGGTGTTGGTCATGCGCGGCATGGGGAGATGCGCGAAGGACTCGCGCCGGCCGTTGCCCGTGGGGGCGACGCCCATGAGCCGGGCGTTGAGCTTGTCCTGCATGTAGCCCTTCAAGATGCCCTTCTCGATGAGGGTGGTGCATTGGCTCGGCGTGCCCTCGTCGTCCACGTTCAGGGAGCCGCGGCGATCCTTGAGGGTGCCGTCGTCCACCACGGTGCAGAGTTCGTTCGCCACCCGCTCGCCGATGCGGCCGGAGAAGGCGGAGGTGCCCTTGCGGTTGAAGTCTCCCTCGAGGCCGTGGCCGATGGCTTCATGCAGCAGGATGCCGGGCCAGCCGGGCCCGAGCACCACGGTCATGGTGCCGGCGGGTGCCGGCGCCGCCTCCAGGTTCACCAGGGCCTGACGAACCGCGTCGCGGGCGAGATTCAAAACGAAATCTTGTTCCAGGAAACGGCCGTAGGCGAAACGGCCGCCGCCGCCGGCATAGCCCTGCTCGCGCCGCCCGTCCTGTTCCACGATGACGCTCACGTTGAAGCGCACCAGGGGGCGCACGTCCGCCGCCAGCGTGCCGTCGCTCGCCGCGACCAGCACCGTGTCCTGCACCGCGGCCAAGCTCACCATCACCTGCTTGACGCGCGGGTCCTGGCGCCGCGCCTCGGCGTCCACCCGCTCCAAGAGCTTCACCTTGTCCGCGTCCGCGAGCGTCGGCAGCGGGTCGAGCGCCGGATACAGGCGCTGGGGGGCATTCGGGGTCCAGGCCTTGAGGCCGTTCTGCCCGCCGGAACGGGCGATGGCGCGGGCCATGTCGGAGGCGCGGGTGAGCGCCGGCAACAGGATCTCGTCGGAATAGGCGAAACCGGTCTTCTCGCCCGAGACCGCGCGCACGCCCACGCCCTGCTCGATGCTGTAGCTCGCATCCTTGACGATGCCGTCCTCGAGGGACCAGGACTCGTGGCGCGACTGCTGGAAATAGAGGTCGGCGTTGTCCACCTGGTGGGTCAGCAGCCGGTCGAGCAGCCTCGCCACCTGCTGCTCGTCCAGGCCGGCGGGTGCGAGCAGACTCTGTTCGACGATCTTGAGTGAGTTTTCCATGGAATCCGTGGGGGGCGTGAGGGAGTCTTGGAGAAGGATATGGGGCCGCAGGACCGATTTTAAACCATACGTCGATGATTGATGGCCGGGAAGCGGGCGCGCAGGCGGGTCTGCTGGTCCGTATCCAGGAACGTGCTGACGATCCCGGGGTCCCCGCCCTTGCGCTCCGCCAGGATCTCGCCCCAGGGGTCCACGACCATGCTGTGGCCCCAAGTCTCGCGGCCGTTCGCGTGGCGGCCCGCCTGGGCCGCGGCGATGACGAAGGCCAGGTTCTCCACGGCTCGCGCCCGCACCAGGAGCGCCCAGTGGCGCTCCCCGGTGGTGCGGGTGAAGGCGGAGGGCACCGCGAACAGCGTGGCGCCCTTCTCCAGCAGCGCGCGGAACAGTTCCGGGAAGCGCAGGTCGTAGCAGACGGCGAGCCCGAGCATGCCGAAGGGCGTCTTGACCATCACCGGCTTCTTCCCGGCCTCGACGCGCGCCGACTCGCGGTAGCTCTCGCCGCCACCCACGTCCACGTCGAACAGGTGGATCTTGTCGTAGTGGGCCACGCAGCGGCCTTCAGGATTGTAGACGGGGCAGCGGGCGAATACCCGTTCTTTGGATGCGAGCACCGGCAGGGTGCCACCCACGATCCAGACGCGCAACGTGCGCGCTTTGTCCGCCAGGAAGTCCTGGATCTGGCCGCTGCCGTCCAGCTCGCCCGCCGCCACCCGCTCCGCGTCGCTCTTGGCCATGAGCGCGAAGTTCTCCGGCAGCACGATGAGCTCCGCCCCCTGGGCGGCGGCCGTGGCCATGAGCCGGCCCGCCTCCCGCAGGTTCGCGGTCACCTCGGAGCCCGAGTTCATCTGGATGGCGGCGAGCTTGTGCATCAGCGTTCCACCAGCAGCAGCAGGCTGTCCTCGCCCTGCTCCGCGCTGACGCGCTTGCCGATCTGGTCCGAGGGCACACCGAGCGCCACCAGCCAATCCGCGACTTCCCCGGCCCACAAGCTGCCGGTGTCGCTGCCGGAATCCACGATGACGATGCGCGAGCCCGGGTGGGCGATCCAGTCCTGCACCGCGGCCCGCAGCGGCGGCAGCCGCACCAGTTCCGCGCCGCTGCGGGGCTGGGCCCATTGGTCGGCGCTGATGGAGTAGCCGTCCGCGTCGGCCCGGGCGGCGGAGGCCAGGCAGAGTCCGGCCAGCGTGACGAGGATCGCGCAGGGCCTATTCATGGAGTCCCCGTCGCCGCCGCCGGGGCGGGCGTCGGTGGTTTCGGCTCGCTGCCAAGCTTGTTCAGCACGGGGTTCTCCCAACTGCCGGTCAGATGATACTGGGTGGTGCCGGCAGCGGTGATGGGCTTCTGCAGCAACTTCGTCAGCAGGAAC
>DATIEQ010000152.1:0-4282 GCA_035455665.1 Gammaproteobacteria bacterium
GATGAGCTCCGTATAGCCGATGCCGCTCGCTTCCCACAGTTTCGGGTACATGCTGATCTTGGTGAAGCCGGGGATGGTGTTGATCTCGTTCACGTAGAGGCTGCCGTCCTGCTTCAGGAAGAAGTCCACGCGTCCCATGCCCTCGCAGGCCAGGGCCTTGAAGGCCTTCACCGCCATCTCCTGCACCCGTTTCACGGCGTCCTTGTCCAGTTTCGCGGGGATCTCGAGCTTGGCGCCATCCGCGTCTATGTATTTCGCCTCGTAGGAATAGAACTCGTGGGCAGGGATGATCTCGCCCGGGATCGAAGCCCTGGGGTCCTCGTTGCCGAGCACCGCGCACTCGATCTCCCGGCCCGCGATGGCTTCCTCTATCAGTATCTTCGTGTCGTAGCGGAAGGCCGTCTTCACCGCCTTCTCGAAGCCCGCCTTGTCCTTGGCCTTGCTGATGCCCACCGAGGAGCCGAGGTTCGCCGGCTTCACGAACAGCGGCAGGCCGAGCGCCTTCGTCACGGCTTCGAATCTCGGCGTCTCGCCGCGGCGGAAGGCCAGGAACTTCGGCGTGGGGATGCCCGCGTCGCGCAGCAGGCGCTTCATCACGTCCTTGTCCATGCCGACGGCGGAACCCAGCACGCCCGCGCCCACGAAGGGCACGTTGGCGAGCTTGAGCAGGCCCTGGATGGTGCCGTCCTCGCCGAGCGGTCCGTGCAGGATGGGGAACACCACGTCCACGCTCTGCTCGAGGTCGCTCGTGTCGAGAGCCACGAGCTTGCCCTCGCTCTGGGGCACGAGCGCCACCGGCGCGCTGTGCGCCTTGTTGAGGCTGATGAGCTTGGGATCGTGGGCGTCGAGCAGGAAGCGGGAGGGTTCGTTCGTCACCCAGCGGCCGGACTTGTCGATGCCGATGAGCACCGCTTCGTACTTGGCCTTGTCGAGGGCGTCGATGACGTTCTTGGCGGAGAGCAGCGAGATCTCGTGTTCCGCGGACTTGCCGCCGAACAGGATGCCCACCCGTATGCGCTTGTCTTTCATCAGGGACGCTTTCTTAGGGGGCGCCGGCGGGGGTGCCCGTCTTGGGTGCGGCGTGCGCACGGCCGGTCTGATGGAAACCGGCGGCTAGTATAGCGGATTGATTCTGCGGGAAAAACCGAGCTCGGCCGTGGGCGCGCTCAGGGCTGCTCTTGCAGCAGGGTTACGAGGTTCTGCAACTCCGCCGTGTTCAGGTCCGAGACCGCCCAGAAGTTCATGCCGGAGCGATTCCAGTGGATCAGGTTGTAGCCGTCGTGGCTCGCCTCGAAGCTCGCGGTCGAGAGGTCCGGATTCTCGGGGCAGACGAACACGTTGACGTAATGCCGCCGCCGCTGGTAGACGATGGCCGCCACCGGATGGCCGGCGAGGAAATCCAGCCGCCCGCCCACCAGCGGGAAACCCTGGTCCTTGAAGTCCGTCACCGGCGGCGCGAAGGCGAGCTTGCCGTCGAACCAGGGCTTGACCGTGTGCTGGTCGGTGGAGAGCACGTCCGTGAGGTGGTTAGCCATGAGCGAGCGCACGTGGTCCGAGGTCACTTCCGCCACCAGCGCATCCTGGGCCGAGAGGCCGACCGGCGCCACCCGCCACAGGACGAGCGCCGCGAGCAGGGAGGCGGCGAGCGCGCCGCCCCACGGCAGCCAGGGCCGCGCGGCGCCTGGCTCTTTGCGCTGTTCCTTCTTCAAGGCGGACATCACGCGCCACTGCAGGCCGGCGTCGGGCGCGTAGCGCAGGCCGTCTTGGGCGAAGGCGGCCTTGAGCTTCTGCTGGTTCGCGACCAGCCGCGCGCAGGCGGCGCAGGTCCGCAGATGCTCCTCGACTTCCAGGCTCTTCACCAGGTCCAGTTCGCCGTCCACGTAACCGTGGAGGAGGGCGCGCAGTTCGGTGCAGTTCACGCCGCGTCTCCCGCCGCCGGCGCCGCCGTGAGGCGGTTCTCCAGCAGCTTACGCGCACGCGACAGGCGCGACATCACCGTGCCGATGGGCACCTCCGCGATGCCGGCGATCTCCTTGTAGGAGAAGCCTTCCAGCTCGCGCAGCACCAGCACCTCGCGGAACTCCACCGGGAGCTCGCCGAGCACCCGCGATAAGAGCTCCACGTTCAGGCTGCGATGCACCATCTCGTCACTCTCCGCCAGTTCGTTCTCGATCCCCGCAGGCAGGTCCTCCATGGAATAAGTCTCGGCGCCGCGCCGGTTCTGCTCCTTCCAGGTGTAGAAGGTGTTGCGCACGATCTTGAGCACCCAGTGGCGTCCGTCCTCGCCGCGGAAGCCGTCGAAGAAGCGGAACGCACGCAGGAAGGCCTCCTGCACCACGTCCTCGGCGTCATGGGTGTCACGGGTGAGCCAGCGCGCCAGGTTATAGGCGGCGTCCATGTGCGGCAGGATCGACTGCTGGAAGCGCGCCAGTTTCTGCCGGTCCTGCAAGCGGTGTCCCCGGGGTATCTCACAATCTAGGTAAGACTGGAGGCTACGCCCTTTTATTCCCCGAGTGAAACCCGGGAATAAGCGCGCTCCGCGGGAGGTTTGGAGCCCTGTAGGCCAGGCATCTCAGCCCGGCACCCACGGAGATCCGAACATGCAGCACCCCG
The DNA here is from genome assembly GCA_035455665.1 of Gammaproteobacteria bacterium. Taxonomy (GTDB): domain Bacteria; phylum Pseudomonadota; class Gammaproteobacteria; order Natronospirales; family REEB76; genus DASUBN01. The sequence goes on from DATIEQ010000152.1 coordinate 2,614, forward strand.
AGACCCAAGCGGACGAAGTCCAGAACGAAGAGCGGCGCAAGCTCTTGAAATGCATGGCCTGGGCGGGAGCGGGTGTGCTCTGGACCATGAAGGGCGGCGTGCTGCAGGCCCAGACGCTGGCGGACGGCGCCGCGGCCCCCGGCGCCGGCGCGGACTTCAGCTTCGTGCAGATCAGCGACTCCCACATCGGCTTCCACCTGGAGGCGAACCCGAACGTGCTGGGTACGCTGCAGGAAGCCATCGACCACATCAACGCGCTGGCCGCGCGCCCCGCCTTCGTGCTCCACACCGGCGACGTCTCGCACCTCTCCAAGCCCGAGCAGTTCGACACGGCGCAGCAGGCCTTCAAGGGCATCAAGACCGACGCCATGTTCTTCACGCCGGGCGAGCACGACACCCTGGGCGACGACGGCGCCGAGTTCTTCAAGCGCTTCGGCAAGGGCAGTTCCGGCAAGGGCTGGTACAGTTTCGACTACCGCGGCGTGCACTGCGTCGGTCTCGTCAACGTGTTCGGCTTCAAGCAGGGCAGCATGACCTCGCTCGGCGACGAGCAGCTCGCCTGGGTGGAGAAGGACCTCAAGCCGCTGTCGGCGAGCACGCCCATCGTGGTGTTCGCCCACATCCCGCTGTGGACCGTGTATCAGCCCTGGGGCTGGGGCACGGACGATGCGGCCAAGCTCTACACCCACCTGCGCCGCTTCGGCTCGGTGACGGTGCTGAACGGCCACATCCACCAGATCCAGCAGAAGATCGAAGGCAACATGACCTTCTACACGGCCCGCGGCACGGCCTATCCCCAGCCGCAGCCCGGTGCGGCCCCGAACCCCGGTCCGCTCACCGTGCCCGCCGGACAGCTCGGCAGCTATCTCGGCCTGCGCGAGGTCCGCCAGGTCAGCGTGAAGGGCCCGCTCGCCGTCACCGACACCAGCCTCGCCATCTCCTGAAACAACGTTCACCTTTGGAGCAATCGAATCATGCGTAGTTCTTCGTCTGGAATGATGTCGCTCGCCCTGTTGGGGCTCATCCTCGCGCTCGGCACGAGTTCCGCCACCCTGGCCGCCGATGCGGCACCGGCTGCCGACCCGGCGCACGAGGTCGTCATCCTGAGCTACAAGTTCGGTCCGGACGTGCTGACCGTCCCGGCAGGCACCACGGTCACCTGGATCAACCGTGACGAGGTGCCGCACACGGTGGCCAGCAGCGACAAGCGCTTCACCTCGTCGCCGGCGCTGGACACGGGCGACCATTATTCCTACACCTTCACCACCCCAGGGACCTACACCTACTTCTGCACTCTGCATCCCTTCATGGTGGGCAAGGTCATCGTGGAAGCGCCCAAGGCGTCCACACCCACCGCGACCCCGGGAGCGCGCTGACCGTGGAATTCGGGATCGGCAAACTGCTGTTGATGGCGGTGATCGTCGTACTGGTGTTCGGCACCGGCAAGCTGCCGCGGATCGGCGAGGACCTCGGCAAGGCGCTGCGCAGCTTCAAGAAGGCCGCCCAGGAAGGCGGCACTGCACCTTCCGACACGACCCACTGAGGAAGCCTCGTGGAACTCGTGGTGATACTGCTGCTCGCCTTGCTGGTCTTCGGCCCCACGCATCTCCCCGGGCTCGCCCGCAACTTAGGTCTCTGGACCGGGCGCGTGCGCGGCTTCCTCGGTGAT
>DATIEQ010000153.1:0-4746 GCA_035455665.1 Gammaproteobacteria bacterium
GGGCGGGTGGGACGGCGCTTCATGCACATCCCGCGGCATAATCGTCGCGACCCATCCACCGATCCCCGGAGCGGCCATGAACGCCAACCTCGTCCGTGCTGTGGCTTCAAGCCTCCTGCTCGCCGCCTGCGCCACCGCCCCTTCCAATCCAACGGCGGCCGGCGCAACCGCGCTCAGCGAAGCGTCCATCGCGGACTTGCAGCAGCGCCTTGCCGGCGGCGGTTTGAGCGGCGAGGGACTGACCGGTTACTTCCTCGGCAACATCGACAAGCTCGACAAGGCCGGCCCGGCGATCAATTCGGTGCTTGAGGTGAACCCGGAAGCGCTTGCCATCGCGCGCCGGACGGATGCGGAGCGCCGCGCCGGCCGGCCGGCCGGGGCGATGCTCGGCATCCCGGTGCTGCTCAAGGACAACATCGACACCGGCGACCACATGCTGACCACGGCGGGCTCCCTCGCGCTCACCGGCGCGCCGGCGGCCCAGGACGCGACCCTGGTGGCGAAGCTGCGGGAGGCGGGCGCGGTGATCCTCGGCAAGACCAACCTGAGCGAGTGGGCGAACTTCCGCTCCAACCATTCCTCGAGCGGTTGGAGCGGCCGCGGTGGCCTCACCCGCAACCCCTACGCCCTCGACCGCAGCGCATGCGGTTCGAGCTCGGGCTCCGCGGCGGCGGTGGCCGCCGGTCTCGCGCCGGTGGCCGTGGGCTCGGAGACGGACGGCTCCATCGTCTGCCCGGCGTCCACGAACGGCCTCGTGGGCATCAAGCCGACCCTCGGCCTCGTGAGCCGGGCGGGCATCATCCCCATCGCCCACAGCCAGGACACGGCGGGCCCCATCGCCAAGAGCGTCGCCGACGCCGCGGCGCTCCTGAGCGTCATCGCCGGCAGCGACCCGCGCGACCCAGCCACCGCCGAGGCCGATGCCCACGCCGCCGACTACACGAAGTCCCTGGACGCCGGCGCCCTCAAGGGCAAGCGCATCGGCGTGGTGCGCAAGCTCGCAGGCTTCGACCCGAACGTGGACAAGGTGCTGGACGAGTCCATCGCCGCTCTCAAGGCGGCGGGCGCCGTGGTGGTGGACCCGGTGGAGCTCCCGCACATGAACGACTACGGCAACGAGGAGATCACGGTGCTGCTCTATGAGTTTAAGCAGGACCTAGATGCCTACCTCGCCGGGCGGCCGGGGCTCGCGGTGCACAGCCTCGCCGACCTCATCGCCTACGACAAGCACGACGCGGCGCGGGAGATGCCCTGGTTCGGCCAGGACCTGTTCGAGCAGGCCGAGGCGGAAGGCCCGCTCACGGACAAGGCCTACCTCGATGCGCTCGCGAAGGCGAAGCGGCTCGCCGGCCCCGAGGGTATAGATGCAGCGTTGACCAAGGACAAGCTGGATGCGCTCTTGGCCCCCACCGGCGGACCCGCGTGGCTCACGGACTTCGTGAACGGCGACCACAGCACCGGCGGGAGTTCCTCACCGGCGGCGGTGGCGGGTTATCCCGACATCACCGTGCCCGCGGGCTTCGTCCATTGCCTGCCGGTGGGTGTGAGCTTCTTCGGGGCGAAATGGAGCGAGCCCACGCTCATCGGCATCGCGTATGCCTTCGAGCAGGCGACCCACGCCCGTCGCCCACCGAAGTTCCTGGCCAGCGTCAACACGCCGGAGTGCGTCGCGGGCAACTGAGGGAGTCTGTCAGAGCTCGTCTAGGCTCGTCTGTGCGTAGTCCGCGGGCGGCTTGAAGAGATCGGCGGGCAGGGTGCCCGAATCGATGGTTTTGAGCGTATCGAGCGTGGTCGAGAGTTTCTTCGTCGACTCGTCGAACATGAGTTTCTGCGACTTGACCGGCAGACCCGTGGGCATGGTGGCGCCGATGCCGGGCGCCATGGGCTCGATGGCCTTCAGGATCGCCTTGTAGTCGTCCGACATGGTCTGCAGCGTAGTCACATCCGCCGCCGGGATACCGAGCTTCCCGGTGTCCTTCGCCACGCAGCGGGTCTCGCCCGGGTTGCCGTTGATGAGCACCTGTTCGTCATGGCAAGCGAAGCCGGCCACGGTCTCATCCGTGCCGAGGTCCTTGAGTTCCATCTTCATCGCGAAGCTCGCCGGGATCATGAGGCGTACCGCGTAGTCGATGAGCGCGTGGCCGACGAGCGTCTGCAGGAGGCCGTGTTGGGCGAGGGTGGTGGTCTTGTCGGCGAGCTTCTCGGCCTGGGTCTCCGCCTTGCCTTCCGCCTCCTGCAGTTGCTGCTCGGCGTCCTGAAACTGCTTGCCGAGGTGCGCCGCCGTCTGCTCGTCGAACAGGAAGTACTTCTTCTGGTCCGGTTTGATCACCAGGAGGCTGTTGGCGCGGGTGTCGAACACGCCGATGCCCTGCCCGGCGCCCATCTCCATGCGCACCGCCCCGTCCTTGATGTAGATCTGCATGCCGGGGGAGCCGTCCGCCTTCACGTAGGCGATGTGGGTATCCGCCAGCGCGGGTGCGGCGACGAGGGCGGCGGCCAAGACGCACGATGACTTGAGCATGAGAACACCCCGTAGATAGCATCGGAAACCGGCACCCCAGCCGGCGGTCCATGCTACTACCGTGTGCTGGGACGGCGCGGGCGTACCCTGTAGCTCCCCGGAACCCCCCTTGCCAAAGCTGTAATGCTGTTGTATATATGTATAACACTTAAGCTTGGAATCGCGGCGGCAAGTCCGCCAGCTACTACAAACCCGCCTCCCAGCGGATACCTACGAACCCATCAAGAGGAATTCACGATGAACCCGAGACTCCTGACCCTAGGCGTGGCCTTAGGGCTTTCCGGCGCGGCACTGGCCGCACCGGCCGCCGCGCCCCAACCCCCGGCCTGGGTGGCCGAGAGCAACCAGGACACCCAGATCCTCCTCAAGACCTTCGCCGACTTCGCGCCCGAGAGCGCCGGCCAGATCGGCGTGGATGGCTTGGATGAGCAGGCCACCAACCTCACCCCCGACTTCGTCGACCGGCTCAACGCCGCTCTCGATGACGACGTCGCGCAACTCAACGCGCTACTCGCCAAGGCCACCGATCCGCACGTGAAACAGGACCTGCAGATCCTCATCGAGGCCGCCGGCAACGCCAAGCGCGACAACGACCTGGCGCACAAGTACCTGCTCAACTTCACCGACGTGCCGCAGCTCGTCTTCGGCGGTGTGCGCGCGCTGATCAACCCGCAGGTACCGGCGGAGCGCCAGCAGGCGGTGGTGAAGCGCCTCGCAGCCTACGCCGGCATGCTGCCGGGCCGTCCCGCTATCACCGATCAGGGTAAGGCGCTGTTCGAGGCCGACCTGAAGCGCACGGGGCTGATCGGCCCCTACAAGGGCGAGATCGAGCAGGACTTGCAGGACCAGCCCCAGTACGTGGCCGGCATCAAGCAGATGCTCGCGAGCAGCAAGGTCACCGGCTGGGAACCGGCCTACGCCAAGCTCGAGGGGGAGCTCAACGACTACATCGCCTGGGAGAAGAGCGACGTGCTGCCTCACACGCGCGCCGAGAACCGCTTCCCCGAGGAGGTGTATGCCAACAACCTGCATGATCTGGGCGTGGACGAGGACCCGCGCGCGCTCATCCAGGAGGCGGAGTTCTCCTTCACGGAGATCCAGCACCAGATGGATTACATCGCCGCCCAGGTGGCGAAGGAGCACGGCTACAAGAGCAGCGACTACCGCGACGTGATCCGCGAGCTCAAGAAGCAGCAGCTCAAGGGCGCCGAGATCCTGCCGTTCTACAAGAAGCGCCTGGCGGCCATCGAGGCCATCATCCGCGCCGAGCACATCGTCACGCTGCCGCAGCGCGCCATGGTGATCCGCATGGGTACGGACGCGGAGACGGCCCAGCAGCCCGCGCCGCACATGGACTCCCCGCGACTCATCGGCAACACGGGCCAGTACGGCGAGTTCATCCTGCCCAATAACGCCGGCAAGCCGGGCGGCATGGACGACGACAGCTTCGACGCCGCCGCCTGGACGCTCACCTCCCACGAGGCCCGCCCCGGCCACGAGCTGCAGTTCGCCAGCATGATCGAGAACGGCACCTCCATCGCCAGGGCCGTGTTCGCCTTCAACAGCGCAAACGTGGAGGGCTGGGCGCTGTATTCGGAGGCGGAGATGCAACCCTACGAGCCCATCGACGGCCAGCTCATCGCGCTCCGCGACCGGCTGCTGCGTTCGGCCCGCGCCTTCCTGGACCCGATGGTGAACCTGGGGATGATCACCCCGGACGACGCCAAGGCCTTCCTGGAGCGGGATATAGTTGCCTCGCCGGCCTTCGCCAAGGAGGAGGCGGACCGCTTCGCCTTCCGCCTGCCGGGCCAAGCCACGAGCTACTACTACGGCTACCACAACTTCATGACCATGCGCGGCGAGGCCGAGGTGGCGCTGGGAGCGAAGTTCGACCGGCAGAAGTTCAACGACTTCATCCTGAGCCAGGGCCTCTTGCCGCCGACCATCATGCGTCAGGCGATCGAACAAGAGTTCATCCCCAGCCAGAAGTGAGTTGAGAAGACCGACCGGCCCCGCCGTGGCAACGTGGCGGGGCCTTTTTTATTCAGCTCCGAAGATACGAAGCCCCGTTCAAATCCAAGATACTTCCCGTCGCTGACATCATCCCGTCTGCAGCCAATCGCATCACCGCCTGGGCCACTTCCTCCGGCGTCACCACCCGATTGAGCGGGCTCTGGCGCTTGATGGCCTCGCCCTGAGGACCGTCCAGGATCTCCGCCGTCATG
>DATIEQ010000154.1:0-9923 GCA_035455665.1 Gammaproteobacteria bacterium
AATTTAGATCGAGAAGGATATATCGACCCAAGATCTCTGAATTTGATAATCGAAGTGGACACAGATTGGGTTCAGGAATTGAGGGGTAGACGGCATTAATGGCTGTAATTCGGGTCTAACCCGAAGTTCCGCTATGGGTCGTTAGCGGACGTTCGCAGTAATTCAATTATTAGCCGCTTTCAGGCTGTCTAGCGTCCCCACATCCGACCAGCGGCCGTTGTAACGCTCGCCGCCCAGGCCCTCGGTCAGCATGGCGTTCTGGAGGAGCGGCAGCAGCGGGAACTTGCCGGCGCGGCAGTCCTTGAAGAGTTCAGGACGGTAGATACCGATGCCGCTGTAGGTGAGCCGGGGTCCTCCCTCCAGCCGAAGGCGGCCCATGGCCGAGAGATGGAAATCGCCTTTCGGATGGTGCTTGGGGTTCGGCACCATCACGAGATGGGCCAGGTCGTCGGGCTTCAAGACGCGCTTCAGGTTCTCGAACGGGTATTCGGTATAGATGTCCCCGTTCACCACCAGGAACGGCTGGCGGCCGAGCAGCGGCAGCGACTTGAATATGCCGCCTCCCGTCTCCAAAGGCTCCGGGCCCTCGTAGGAATATTGCAGGCTCACGCCCCAGCGCTTGCCGTCCCCCAGGCTGTCGTGGATCTGTTCCGCGAGCCAGGAGGTATTGATGACGATGTGGGTGTAACCCGCGTCCCGCAGCCTCTCGAGATGATGGACGATGAGCGGTTTGCCTTTCACTTCCAGCAATGGCTTCGGTGTCGCATCGGTGAGGGGCCTCAGCCTCTCACCCCTGCCCGCCGCGAGCACCATGACTTTCATGTGATGACTGCCTGTCTGCCGGCGCGGCTTTCGAGGCTATCCAGTAGTTTCAGCAGTGGCGTGAACTCCTTATATAAGCGGCCGGTGTCCCGGACGTACTTCAGGAACCGCCCGATGTCCTTGAGGTACTGGGGTTTGCCGTCCCGGTAGTTGATGCGGGCGAAGATGCCGATGACCTTCAGATGCCGTTGCAGGCCGATCCAGTCGAAGGCGCGCTTGAACTCACCCGGCTCAGGCACAGACAGACCCACACGGCGCGCCCCTTCCCAATAACTCCGGCGCCAGCCTTCGATCCGCTTCTCGTCCCAGGAGATGAAGGCATCCTTGAAAAGGCTCAAGACATCGTAGCTGATGGGTCCATAGACTGCGTCCTGGAAATCCAGCACCCCCGGGTTGGGGTCGCTCACCATGAGATTGCGTGGCATAAAGTCCCGGTGCACGTACACCTGCGGCTGCGCCAGTGCGCTGTCCTGCAACTGCTGGAAGAGCTCGTCCAACATGCGTTTCTCGCCAGTCGCCAGTTCGAGCCGCAGGTGACGGGCCACGTACCAGTCCGGAAACAGGCTGAGCTCCCGATGCAGGAGTGCCCGGTCGTAGGCGGGCAGCGTCGCCGGCCGGCTCGCTGCTTGCCAGCGGATGAGTGTGGCGACGGCGTCGGCGAACAGCGCATCGGCGTTGTCGTCCCTGAGGATATCGAGATAAGTCTGCGTCCCAAGGTCATCCAGGAGCAGGAAGCCGCGTTCCAAGTCTTGGGCCTGGACCGTGGGCGCGTGCACGCCTGCCTCCCGCAGGAGCCCGGCCACACGCACGAACGGCCGGCAATCCTCCTGGGGTGGCGGGGCGTCCATGAGGATGACGGAACGGCCCGCAGCGGACGTGCGAAAATACCGACGGAAGCTGGCGTCCGCGGAGGCGGGCTCGAGCACCGGCGCCGGGATGCCCAAGACCCGAGCCGCCCAAGCCTGAAGTTCCTGCTGACGATTGGACTGCAACCCCATCCTCCCAAGGGTTTGAAGGCGCCACCAAAGTGTGCGATTGTACGCCGCGTAACGCTACGCTTTCATGGAGTCCCCGGGTGACGGCAGGCCGCGTGCTCGTATTGACCGTCACGCTTTTCGCCTCTGCGCCACTCTTCGCCGACCTGCCGCCCATCACGGCGCCCTGTGCCGGGACCACCGCCGCGCCCCCGACGGCGACCTCGCTGGCCCCCGCCTCCACCAGCGTATACGTCCCTCTGGCCTCATTCACCGCCGCACCAGCCTCGGCCACCTCGGCGGCAGCGCTCATGCTCAAGGCCTTCCCACCCGGGGTGGAGAGTTGCAGGACCAATAACCCGGGTATCAAGGCGCTATTGGAACCCGCGGCGCTGGACGAGCCCGCCTGCCTGCTGTCTCCCTACGGGCATGGCAAGTGGGGGCTGTGCCCGCCGCTCCCGCCGTCGCCGGTGACGTCCACAGGCGTAGGCAAGATTCCGCTGACCGAGCAACCTTCGTTCCTCGCGGGAGATCAAGTGGAGGGCGGCCAACACGGCGAGTCCATCTACAGCGGCAAGGCGCAGCTCGACCAGGGCGATCAACGGATCACGGCGAGCCAGCTCATCTACAACGCCGACTCAGGCCTGGCCCACGCCCAAGGCGACATCCTGTTCGCTTCGCCCAAGATGATGATCGCGGGTCCGAGCGCGCGCTACGACACCAATCAGGGCAGCGGCAGCTTCGACCAGGCTGTGTTCGAGCTTCCGGGAAGACATGGGCACGGCACGGCAGAGCTCCTGAACAACATCGATGAGGACCACAGCCAGCTCTTCGGGGTGCATTACACCACCTGCCCTCCCGGGGTGAAGGAAGACTGGTACATGGTCGCGCCTGACATGGAGCTTGAGCAGAGCACCGATACCGGCGAGGCCCATGATGTGACCATCCATTTCATGGGAGTGCCGATCTTCTGGTCCCCGTACCTGAACTTCCCCCTGACCGACGAACGCAAGTCCGGCTTCCTCGGGGCCACGTTCTCGTTCGACGTGGTCAACGGCTTCGACACATCCGCGCCCTATTACTACAACCTCGCCGACAATTACGATGCCACCCTCACTCCGCGATATATCACCAAGCGCGGCGAGATGGCGGGCGGCGAGTTCCGTTATCTCACGGACATGAACTCGGGCAGAATAGACGCAGACTACCTCCCCCATGATCAACTCGCGGATCGGGAGCGCAGTCAGTTTTCCATCAGGCACGAGACGACCTTCACCCCCTTCCTCGACTACGGCTTGCGATACGACTGGGTATCGGATCCTCTGTATCTACAGGATCTAGGGCATAGCTTGACTGCCCTCTCCAGCACTTTTTTGGAGCGCCACATGGTGCTCCGCTACGACGACGAGCAGGACTGGACGGTGAGCACCCGGATGCAGGATTTCCAGGTGATAGACCCGGACATATTGCCAACCAACTATCCCTATCGCCGGCTGCCGCAGACCGTTTTGCAATGGCAGAACAACGAGGATCTCACCGGACCCCAGTACGGCCTCTATTCCGAGGTAGTGCGCTTCCAGCGCGATTGCCGCATCGGCTCTTGGCGTTCGGACATGAAGCCATTCTTGAGTTTCCCGTTCAGCGGCGCGGGTGCGTATTTCACGCCGGGTTTCGCGGTCCGGTCCACCGACTACGATCTCAGCAACGACCCGCCCACCATGGCGGCCTCACCCTGTCTCACCGGCGGCCAGCCACCGGCGACTCCGTTCCCCCGCGAACATTTCACCCGCAATACGCCGATCTTCAGTCTCGATACCGGCCTCGATTTCGACCGCGTGGGTGACAGCTACATCCAGACGCTCGAGCCGCGACTGTATTACCTGCGCGTTCCCTTCCGGGACCAGTCGCAGATCCCACTGTTCGATACGGTGGAGCCTGAATTTGGCTTCCTGCGACTGTTCGACGACAACCGCTTCGTCGGGACCGACCGGCAGGGGGATGCCAACCAGGTGAGTTACGCCGTCACCAGCCGGCTATTACGGTCAGATGACGGGGCGGAACTCCTGCAGGCCGACCTCGGGCAGATACGCTATTTCAGCCCCCGCAAGGTGCAACTCGATGCCACGACGCCGGCCGATACCGCGCTGTTCTCGGACGTGGTGGCGGACGTGCTGTTGAACCTGAGCGACGTCTGGTCGCTGTCTTATTCGCAGAACTGGGACCCGACCACCCGCCAGACGGACCTGGGGACGTGGCGGGTGGAATACCACCCGGCCTACCATCAGGTTCTGGATCTGGCGTATCGCTTCAACCGCGATCAGCTGGTGAAACAGACGGATGTCGCCTTCGATTGGCCCCTCGGCCCCGCCTGGAGCGTGGTGGGCCGCTGGAACTACGACATCGTCAACCACGTGACCCTGGACGATTTCATAGGTTTCGAATACGACAGCTGCTGTTGGGACTTCCAGATCGTCCACCGCCGTTTCATCACCCGCAATGATGCCGTCGTACCCCCCGGCGGGCTCACGCCGATCGGCACGGCTGACGGTGTGTTTTTCTTCGAATTGCAGCTCAAAGGGCTCGGCACTGTCGGCCGCCACCTGGAGCAAATCCTCGGAAATGGTATCCTAGGTTACTCGGACAACGCCTTCACCGAATCGGATCTGTCGCCTCCCCAATGAACCACCCGACCCCCCCCCGCGCCGCCGGCGCGTCGTTGCCTACCCTTTTCATGCTGTCTCTGGTCCTGGCCGGTTGCGCCCTGACCAGTTGTGCCGGCAGCCCTCCGGCACCTGCCCGTGCCGCACAGGCGCGGCAAGACAAAGCGGTCGACAACACTGCGCCCGCGCCGGGCGCGCTCCTTGACCGTATCGTCGCCGTGGTCAACAGTGACGTCATCCTGGCCAGCGAATTAGACCTGCGGGTCGCGGTCGTACAGAAGCAGGTGCTGGCCCGCAACACCCCCCTTCCGCCGGTGGACGTGCTGCGCAAGCAGGTGCTCGATCAGATGGTCCTCAACCGGATCGAACTGCAGCAAGCCGACCAGCACGGTATCACCGTCAGCGACGATGCGGTCAACCAGGCGATGAGCCGCATCGCCTCGAGCCAGGGGCTCACCCTGGACCAGCTCCCGGACCGGCTCAAGACCGAGGGCGTGAGCTACAGCGACTTCCGCGAAGACCTTCGCGAGCAGATCATCGTCCGCAACATGGAACAGCAGGTCGTCAATGACCAGATGCACATCACCCCACAGGAGGTCGAGGAAGAGGCGCGGGCGGACTTGAATGGCGGTAGTTCCGACGCCCAATATCACCTGGCGCACATCCTGATCGCCACCCCGCTGAATCCAACCCCTGACGAGGTCGCGGCAGCACAGAAGAAGGCCAACGACATCTACCAGAAACTCAAGGGGGGAGCGGATTTCGCCGCGACCGCAGTCGCCTCATCGGACGACCAGCAAGCATTGAAGGGCGGCGATCTCGGGTGGCGTAAAGGATCGGAGCTCCCCACGGTATTTGCCAGCGTGGTGCGGCAGATGAAGGTCGGCGACGTCTCCGAGCCCATCCCGAGCGCCATCGGTTTCCATATCGTGAAGCTCGTAGAGCTGAAACAGACCGACAAGAAGTATGTAGTCAGCCAGACTCACGCGCGCCATATCCTCATCCGACCCGGGGAGCTCATGACCGGCGACCAGGCAAAAGCGAAGATCTCGGTCTTGCGCCAACAGATCGTCGCCGGCGCCGACTTCGCCAAACTGGCCGAGTCGAATTCAGCCGACCCCGGTTCCGCGCGCCAGGGTGGCGACCTCGGCTGGGTCGATCCCGGCACCATGGTGCCCGAGTTCGAGGATGCTATGAACAAGCTTCAGCCGGGCGAGATCAGCGAGCCTTTCCAGACGCAATTCGGCTGGCATATCGTCCAGGTCCTCGGCCGGCGTGATGCCGACCAGACGGACGAGTACCGCCGCAACAAGGCCTATGAGGCGATCTTCAACCGCAAATCGGATGAGATCATCCAACAGTGGGTGAGCGAGGCGAAAGACGCCGCCTATATCGAGTACCACCTGGACGGCTGATACAGACCCCATGCCCGGCGCGCCGTCCCGCATCGCGCTCACCCTCGGCGAACCCGCAGGCATCGGGCCGGACATCTGCATCCGTCTCGCACAGACGGGACATGACGCGGAGCTGGTTGCCGTGGGCGATCCAGACCTGCTTCTGCAGCGCGCCCGTGAGCTGCAGCTGCCGCTCAGCCTTGCTACCTTCGCCCGTCCGACCTACGCGCCGCAAATACCCGGCCGCCTCACGATACTGCCGGTACGCCTGCGCTCTCCCGTTGTAAGCGGGAAGCTCGATCCCGCCAACGCCCCCTACGTCATCGAGACCCTCGAGCGCGCCGTGGAGGGTTGCCTCCAAGGCGAGTTCGACGCGCTGGTGACAGCGCCGGTGCACAAGGGCGTCATCAACGACGCGGGCATCCCCTTCTCGGGCCATACTGAATTCCTGGCGGCGCGCTGCGGGGCCGCTCAGCCGGTGATGCTGCTGACGGCAGGCACCCTGCGGGTCGCCCTCGCCACCACCCACCTGCCCTTGAAGGAGGTGTCAGCGGCCGTCACCCGTGAGCGCCTCATCGCCGTGCTGCGCACCCTCCGCGATGGGCTGCGGCGGCGCTTCGCCCTCCCGGAACCTCATGTGCTCGTCCTCGGCCTCAACCCGCACGCCGGCGAAGGCGGCCACCTGGGACGCGAGGAACTGGAGGTCATCCAGCCCGCCTGCGAGACCCTGCGCCGCGAAGGCATGCGCCTGACCGGGCCCGTGTCCGCCGACACCGCCTTCAACCCCGGGCGCCTGGACGGCGTGGACGCGGTGCTCGCCATGTACCACGACCAGGGGCTGCCGGTGCTGAAGCATGCGGGCTTCGGCCACGCCGTGAACATCACGCTCGGCCTGCCCATCATCCGTACTTCCGTCGACCACGGCACCGCACTCGAGCTCGCCGGGACCGGCCGCGCCGAGCACGGCAGCCTCGAGGCGGCCCTGCAGACGGCCCTCGTCATGGCGCGGAATCGTTGATGCAGCACCGGCCGCGCAAGCGCTTCGGCCAGCATTTCCTGCACGACCCACACGTGATCCGGAAGATCGTCGCCGCGGTCGCTCCGCAGCCGGGCGAGACTCTCGTGGAGATCGGCCCGGGACGCGGCGCCATCACCCTCCCGCTCCTCGAATGCTGCCAGGCGCTCACTGCCGTGGAATTGGACCGGGACGTGATCCCTTTGCTCGAAGCGGCCGCCGCCGGCAAGGGCGAACTGCACATCATCCAGGGCGACGCCCTCGCGACCGACCTCGCTGCGCTCGCGCCCGCGGGCGGCAAGATCCGCCTGGTGGGTAACCTCCCTTACAACATATCCACCCCCCTTTTGTTCCACTTCCTCGAACAGGCTGAACATATCGCCGACATGCACTTCATGCTGCAGAAGGAGGTGGTGCGACGCATGGCGGCACCGCCGGGCGGTAAGGAGTACGGGCGACTCACGGTGATGCTCGCCGCCCGCTGCCAGGTGGAACCCCTGTTCAACATCGGCGCAGGCGCGTTCAGTCCTCCCCCCAAGGTCGAATCCGCGTTCGTGCGCCTCGTGCCCTATGCACGGGCGCCTTTCCCCATGGATGACCCCAGGCGCTTTGCCGGAATAGTGACCCAAGCCTTCAGCCATCGCCGCAAGACCCTACGCAATGCCCTCGCGGGACTGGTGGATGAGACTGCCATCCGCGACGCGGGCATCGACCCGAAGGCGAGGCCTGAAACCCTGAGCGCAGCGGATTACGGGCGGCTGGCGGCGGAAAAGCCCACCGCATAAGCTTCAGCTATATATACTTACCTCATAAGGTTAAAGATCGTGGGGATGCCTCATGAGCGGTTATAGCCACATCCTGATCGCGGTGGACCTGAGCGAAGACAGCGCCGCCGTCGTACGCAAGGGGCTGGAGGTGGCCGCGGGCTTTCGCGCCAAGGTGAGCCTGCTGCACGTGGTGGAATTCATCCCCGTGGACCCTGCCGGTGAGGCCCTGCTACCGCCACCCGTGGATCTGGAAGGGGAATTGCTGCAGGGCGCTCGCCGCCGGCTCGAGGAGTTGAGCGCGAGCCTCGGTCTCACCGACACCCCGAGACGGGTGGAGATCGGGAGCATCAAGGCGGAGATCCTCAGGGTGGCCACGGAAGCGAAGGCGGACCTCATCGTCCTCGGCAGCCATGAACGCCATGGTCTCGCCCTGCTGCTCGGTTCCACGGAGAAATCCATCCTGCACAAGGCGCCGTGCGACGTGCTGGCCGTGAGACTTAATTAGGCAATCCGCCGGCGCAGGCCCGGTTTCGCGTAAAATAGGCCCATCCAAGCCGTTCCCTCTGCCGATGGACATCGACAACCAGCAAAACGACATCCGCGTGGACGTGGAGACGGCCTATGTCCCAGCCCAATCGGACCCGGGGCAGAACCGCTTCGTGTTCTCCTACACCATCACCATACGCAACCAGGGGGTGGTGCCGGCGAAGCTGCTGACGCGACACTGGATCATCACCGACGCGAACGGCAAGGTGCAGGAAGTCCGTGGCGAGGGCGTGGTGGGCGAGCAGCCGCATATCAAACCCGGCGAAGGTTTCCGTTATTCCAGCGGTGCGGTGCTGGAGACTCCCGTCGGCGCGATGCAGGGGGCCTACAGCCTGGTGAACGACCAAGGCGAGACCTTCGACGCCCCCATCGCCCCGTTCCGGCTCGCCGTCCCCGGCATGCTGAACTGAACGATGGCCGTCTTCGCGGTCGGCGACATCCAAGGCTGTTATCAAGATCTCCGGCGCCTCCTAGACCGCGTCGGCTTCGACGCCGATGAAGACACCCTCTGGCTCACCGGCGACCTCGTGAATCGCGGGCCGGAATCGCTCGATGTGCTGCGCTTCGTCAGATCCCTTCCTCGCCCCGCAGTCTCGGTCCTCGGTAACCACGACCTGCATCTCCTGGCGGTGGCCGCCGGCACGGAGAAGGCCCGCGCTTCAGATACCTTCGAGCAGGTCCTCGCGGCCGAGGATCGGGACGAACTGCTCGACTGGCTGCGCCGCCGCCCGCTCGTGCACCACGACGAAGATATGGGCTATACCCTGTTGCATGCGGGGCTTCCACCTCAGTGGGACCTCGCCCAGACCACGGCCTGCGCCCGCGAACTGGAAGCGGTGCTACGCAGCGATGCTTACGTGGACTTCCTGCGGCAGATGTACGGTAACCAGCCAGCGCGTTGGTCACCTCGCCTCGCGGGCGCAGAACGGTTGCGCTTCATCGTGAACTGTTTCACCCGGCTACGCTATTGCAATGCAGAAGGAGAGCTTGACCTGAAGACCAAGAGCGCTCCCGGCTCTCAACCCAGAGGTTTCTTGCCCTGGTTCGAGGTTCCAGGACGCAAAAGCGCAGAGCTCCACATCCTCTTCGGTCATTGGTCCACCCTCGGTGTGGTGCGCGGCCACAACGTCCATGCCCTTGACACGGGTTGCGTCTGGGGCGGGAAGCTCACCGCCCTACGCCTCGACGGTGACGACAGCGGCCGCTGGTACGCCGTGGATTGCCCGGCCGCTCAACAGCCGGGTGGTGGCTGATGCTGTTTTATCCTGAAAAATCCGTCCCTGGATTTTTCAGAATCGAAAACCGCGAAGTAAATTCGCGGTTTTCTCCGTTTTCCAACCGTAAGACCGTTGGAAAACGGCGGTGGGTCCCTCCACCGTCCGTCTAACTGATTTATAGTGGTGGGAGCATGAACCATAAGAAAATCATGGACCTGAGCTTAGAGGGGAGACACGCCCTCGTCTGCGGCGGGAGCCGGGGTATCGGTGCCGCCGCGGCACGGGCGCTTGCGGAACTGGGTGCGCGGGTGACCCTCGTCTCCCGTTCCGAGGAAAGCCTCAAGCGTGCGCTGACGGAACTACCGACGGCCTCCGGCCAACGCCATGATCGCTTCGTCGCCGACTTCGACAAGGCGGAGTCCCTCAAGACCTCGCTCGATAGCTGGCTCGAGCGGGCGGAGCCCGTGCACATCCTCGTGAACAACAGCGGTGGGCCGCCCGGCGGCCCGGCCCATACCGCCGCCGTGG
>DATIEQ010000155.1:0-4274 GCA_035455665.1 Gammaproteobacteria bacterium
ACACCCGGCACTAGGATGTGCCGTGTGTGAAGCTGCGCAGCGAGCGAAGCGCGCAGCGGAGCCCGGCTTCGGGCCGGCATCCGGGGGAGCGTTTCTTTGGTGACTTTCTTTGCGCCCAAAGAAAGTCACTGCCGTGCGGGGGCGGAACCCCGCTCTCTTGACCGCACGCAGCTGCATCGGGCGGATCAGCGCGCGCGCCTGAGGCGCGGCTTGCCCGGCTTGAAGCTCTTGACCTTCTGGCCGAGGGAGATGGCAAGGCCGTCGGCGAAGGCGCGCTCCGCCAGTTCGGGCTCGTCCAGCTGACGCAGCAGCTTGCCCAATTCCTCGTAGGCCTCAGGGCGCGGGGCGAGCACGATGCTCGATTCGAAGTAGCTGCGCGCCTTGCCCCAGAGCTTCGCCACCACGCACAGCCGCCCGGCGGTGAGCAAGAGCGCCGCGCTCTCGCCCTTCTCCTCGAGCCAGTCCTCGACGCGCACCAGCTGGCGCTTCGGGTCCTCGCCGACCGCGAGGCCGTAGAGGGCCACGAGCTCCTCGTCCCAGGCGGACTTGAGTGCGTCCCGCAGCAACTGTTCGGCGCGATTCGGCTCGCCGGCGCGGATCAGGGCGCGGGCGTAGGCGCGCACCACCTCGGGCTCGGCGCGCCGCCGGCGCGTCAGGGGCTCCCAGAGGGCGTCGGCTGCCGCGGCGCCGCCCTTCGGGTCCATCCGGTCGAGTAGCTCGCGGACGGTACGCGTCTCGACCCGGTCCAGTTCCTTCGGTGACAGGGCCTGCTGCAGCCGGAGCTGCGGCAGGAGCTTGAAGAGGCTCTCCCAATCGCCGAGCTTGCGGTGGAGGATGGCCAGCAGGTTCAGGCCGAAGGCGTGGTTCGGGTCGAGCTCCTGCAGCCGGTTCAAGGTGGCGAGCGCCTGCTCGTACTGGCGGCTCGCGATCTGCAGCTCCGCCTGGGTGAGCAGCACGCCCTCGTGGGCCTTGGGGATGCGCTCGAAGGCGAGGCGCAGGTAGCGGTCGCGCCGCTCGTAGGCACCCTGCAGCTGAGCGGCGCGCGCCGCCGCCACGTAAGTGACGAGCGGCATCTCGCTGTCATCCGCATAGCGCATCACGCTCTTCTCGCTCTCGCTCCAGCGGCCTTCCGCGAAGTGGATGAGGCCGCGGTTGGTGGCACGCCGCGCGCGCCGTTCCCGGCCGCGGGCCAAGGCCTCGCGCATGCGCCAGGGGAAGGTCCAGAGCTTCACCAGGAGCGTGGTGAGGATGTAGAGGCCGAAGAAGCCGACCAGCGCGAGCACCGCGAGGGTGCCGAGCGACATCTCGACGCTGGTGCCGCCGTACGCAAGCAGGGCGTAGCCGTTGTTGACGTGCAGCACCCCGGCCACCACCACCGCGGCGAGCAGCGTCAGCAGCAGGAAGAACGCGTATTTCACGGCGCGCCGACCCGCGGCGTCTCGAGCTGGCGCAGCAGGGTCAGGGAATAGGAGATGTCGGGCAGCTTGGGCGCGATGCTCAGCTGCTGCATGCCGTCGAGCTGCTGCACGGCGGCCTTCACGGCCGTGTCACGGCCGTCGAAGTAGGTATTGAGCCACAGCGCGGCGCCACGCACGCTGTCCTGGAAGGTGGCGTCATCGCGCTCCAGCAGCGCGGCGCGGGCGGAGTCGAGCCGCAGTTCCAGGTTGCGGCGCAGGAAGTACTCCTCCCTGGGCTCGAGCAGCGGCTCCACGGGCTCGCTGTGCCGGCGCAGGGTGAACATGTCGTGCACGAGTCGCGCGATCGAGGCCTTGAACCGCTCCCACAGGCCCGGTTTCGCGGCGGCCGGCACGGCGGGGGCGTCGCTGTCCGGCGTGTAGTGGTCAGGCGCAGTGCGCTTCAGGGGCAGCTTGTCCACGCTGCCGGCGAGCGCCGACAAGGCGGCGGTCATGCCCACCGTGTCCGGCTGAGGCACGGCGCGCAGCAGGTTCGCTTCGCGGGTGATCTCCTGGCGCACCGGGATGAGGCGCGCGTCGGAGAGGAGCTTGAGGCGCTCGTCCGCTTCCGTGAGCGCGCGCACCGCGAGGACGGGGTCGGCGCGGATCTGGGTCTGTTCGTTGGCGGCCACGAGCAGGGACGCCGCCTCCGCCTTGATCCAGGCGTCGCGGCCTTCCTCGGAACGCTTGCGCAGGTCCGCCAGCGACGCATCGAGGCTGTCGAGTCGGTCGTTCATGGATTTCAGCGCCTCGCGGGTGCCGGCGCTCTCGGCGGAGAGCTCGTTCTTGCGGGCGGCGCCCTCTTCGAGCGCCGTCAGGCGCTGCCCCAGCAGGGCGAGCTCCGCCGTCTCGGCGCTCTCGTTGCGGCGCAGGTTGTTCCACTCGACGCCCGCGAGCAGCAGCGTCGCCAGCGCCAGGATGAACCCGAGCCGTGGCAGGAAGGAGGGCTGGGACCGCGCCCGCGCGGGCGTCCGGCCCGGACCCTCAGGCGAGGCGTTCATGCTCTCTCCGCAGCTTGCGTTGCTCGCGCCCGCGGGTGGTCCACCAGGAGACCATGGCCTTCACCAAGGCCTTGTCGGTGGCATCCGTGGCGATCACCGGGCGGCGGCGGATGCCGAGCGCCGTGGCGAGCTTCACGATGCGCGGACTGGACACCAGCAATTGCGCGGACTTCAGGTAGGGGGTGAGGGAGGGGCTCAGCATGCGTTCCAGGTTGAGCAGCGCCTCACGGCTGGTGACGGCGATGGCGTCCACGCGCCCCTGCCGGAACCACTGGGCGAGTTCGCCGTGGTCGAGCCGCGGCGCCACGCGCCGGTACACCTCGAGATAGTCCACGTCCGCGCCGCGTTCCTCGAGCGTCTCCGCCAGGAACTCGCGGCCACCCTGGCCGCGCACGATGAGGATGCGCTTGCCGTCCACGCTGTTGAGCGCCTTGAGCCGCAGCAGCGCCTCGCTGTTCGCCCCGTCCCGGGGCAGCATGTCGGGTTTGCGGCCGCGCTCCGTCAACGCACGCGCGGTGCCGGGGCCGATGGCCGCCACCTTGAGCTTGGCCGGCAGGGCCGCGAGGTCCAAGGTATCGGCGGCGTACTCCACCGCGTTCGGACTGATGAAGATGGCGTAGTGGTAGGAGTCGAGCCGCTCGAGGTAACGGTCCCGGTCCACGGTGCGCGGTGCCGGCTGGATCTCGATGCTGGGGAAATGCAGCACTTGAGCGCCCTTCGCCTCGAGGCGTTCCTTGAGCGCATCGCCCTGGCCGAGCGGGCGCGTGATGAGGACGCCCGCGTCCCTAAGCGGCCTGGGCGCGGCCATGACCTTTCCCCCGTTCAGAGTTCCCGCATGACATCCTGCAATACCTCCCCCGCACCCTTGGCGAGCAGATCCTCGGCGAGCTTGGAGCCCACGCGTTCGGGATCCGACGCAGGGCCCGTGGCCTCGCCCTCCAACATCCGGCGGCCGTCGGCGGAGCCGACCCGGCCGCGGAGCCGCAACGACGTGCCGTCCAGCTCCGCATAAGCGGCGAGCGGCAGGTTGCAGCTTCCGGACAGACCCTGGGACAAGGCCCGCTCCGCCCGTACCCGCGTCCAGGTGGCCGCGTGGTTCAAGTGAGTGAGCAGTTCCCGGGCAGCGCCGTCGTCGGCGCGGCACTCGATACCGATCACTCCCTGGGCGACGGCGGGCAGGCTGAGCCCCACGTCCAATACAGAGGTGATTGTGGGCGCAAGACCGAGCCGCTTCAATCCCGCCACCGCCAGGATGACGGCGTCGTAGTCCCCCCGCTCGAGCTTCTTGATCCGGGTGTCCACGTTGCCGCGCAAGGGCTCCACTCGCAAGTCGGGGCGGCGGTGGAGGAGCTGGCACTGGCGGCGCAGGCTGGAGCTCCCCACCCGAGCGCCCTGGGGCAGGGCCTCGAAGTTGGGATAGAGCCTGGACAGGAAGGCGTCCCGCGGGTCCTCCCGTTCGAGCACCGCGCCGATGACGAACGCCGGCGGCAGCAGCACCGGCACGTCCTTCATGGAGTGGACCGCGAAGGCCGCCCGGCCGTCGGCCAGCGCCTGCTCCAACTCCTTCACGAACAGCCCCTTGCCCCCCAGCTTGGCGAGGGAGGCGCCTAGGTTGCGGTCGCCCTCGGTGCTGAGCGGCAGGAGCTCCACCGCCCGCCCGGCGGCGAGCGCACGCAGCAAGCCC
The DNA here is from genome assembly GCA_035455665.1 of Gammaproteobacteria bacterium. Taxonomy (GTDB): domain Bacteria; phylum Pseudomonadota; class Gammaproteobacteria; order Natronospirales; family REEB76; genus DASUBN01. The sequence goes on from DATIEQ010000155.1 coordinate 4,140, forward strand.
GCCACGTGTTCCGCCTGCCACAGGGCGAGCGCGCTCTTACGGGTGGCGATGCGCAGCGGACTCGGGCTCATGCGTTCTCGCGCGGGGAAAAGGGGCACATCGTAGCAGGATGAGATACAGCTTCAATGACCGGCG
>DATIEQ010000156.1:0-2337 GCA_035455665.1 Gammaproteobacteria bacterium
GTGCTCCACCAGGAACTCGCTGCGCTGGAAGCCTTCCGGCAGGGTCTCGCGCACGGTCTGCTCGATGACGCGGGGACCGGCGAAACCGATGAGCGCCTTAGGCTCCGCCACGTTCACGTCACCGAGCATGGCGAGGCTCGCCGACACACCGCCCGTGGTGGGGTCGGTCATGACGGAGATGAAGGGCACGCCGGCCCGCGCCATCTTGGCGAGCGCCGCGCTGGTCTTGGCCATCTGCATCAACGAGATCAGCGCCTCCTGCATGCGGGCACCGCCGCTGGCCGAGAAGCACACCAGCGGCGCGTTCTCCTCCAGGGCCGCGTCGGCAGCGCGCACGAAGCGCTCGCCCACCACCGAGCCCATGGAGCCGCCCATGAACTTGAACTCGAAGGCGCAGGCCACCAAGCGCATGCCCTTGAGCCGGCCGCGCATGGCTACGAGCGCGTCCTTCTCTCCGGTCGCTTTCTGGGAGGAGACCAGCCGGTCTTTGTACTTCTTGCTGTCGCGGAAGCGCAGGATGTCCACCGGCTCGACGCCCTCGCCGATCTCCACCCCCGAGTTCGGGTCCAGGAAACTGTCCAGGCGCTGGCGCGCCGTGAGCCGCATGTGGTGGCCGCACTTGGGGCAGACGTAGAGGTTGCGCTCCACTTCGGCGCGGTACAGCACCGAGTTGCACTCGTCGCACTTGGTCCACAGACCCTCGGGCACGCTGCGCCGGCTGGCGCGGGCCTCGGTGTTGATGCGCGATGGGACGATCTTCTTGAACCAGTTCATGCCGTATCCCCGAGTGATGGGATGTTCATGCCGCCCGAGCCGCATCCATGGCGCGGCGCAGTTCCGCCGCGAAGCCCTGCACCGCCGCGATCATCGCCGACCGGTCGATACGATGTTCAGCGATGCGGCCGACGAGCGCGCTGCCGACGATCACCGCGTCCGCCACCTCTGCGAGCGCCGCCGCGGATGCCGCGTCACGCACACCGAAGCCCACACCCACCGGCAGCGTCGTCGTGCGCCGCAGCGCCGCGACCCGGTGCCGCACCGCGGCTAAGTCCAGGCTGGCAGCGCCGGTGACGCCTTTCAAGGATACATAATAAACAAATCCCGAGGCGGTTTCTGAGATGCGCCTCGCCCGCTCTGCGTCCGTAGTAGGCGCCAACAGGAAGATGGGGTCGATGCCCCGGGCGCGGAGCAGGCCTGCCAAGGGCTCCGCCTCCTCCGGCGGCATGTCAACCGTCAGCACGCCGTCCACCCCTGCCTCCGCCGCTGCCATGGCAAAGCGCTCGGCGCCCATGGCCTCCACCGGATTGAGATAGCCCATGAGCACCACCGGCGTACGGTCGTCCTCACGTCTGAACTCGCTCACCAGTCCGAGCACGTCCGTAACTGTCGTGCCGGCGGCGAGCGCGCGCTCGTGGGCTGCCTGGATCACGGGCCCATCGGCGCTCGGATCCGAGAACGGCACGCCGAGCTCCAGCACATCGGCACCCGCCGCCGTGAGCGCATGCATGATCGGCACCGTCGCCGTCTTGTCAGGATCGCCGGCGGTGACATAGGGGATGAGCGCCGTACGGCGTGCGCGCTTCAGGTCCGCAAAACGTTGCTCGAGGCGGCTCACAATTCCAGCCCCTGGTGCTTCGCCACCGTATGGATATCCTTGTCGCCGCGTCCCGAGAGATTCACCACCAGGAACTCATCCTGCGTCATATCGGCGGCCAGTTGCATGGCGTGATAAAGCGCGTGGCTCGACTCCAAGGCTGGGATGATCCCTTCGAAGTGGGTGAGCGCGTGGAACGCCTCGAGCGCTTCTGCATCGTCCACCACCGTGTACGTTACCCGGCCGATGTCCTTGAGCCACGCATGCTCCGGCCCGACGCCGGGGTAATCGAGCCCAGCGGAGATTGAGTGGGTCTCAGTGATCTGGCCCGCTGCGTCCTCAAGTACATAGGTGCGGTTGCCGTGCAGCACGCCGGAGCGGCCGCCATTGAGGGACGCGGCATGCCTGCCACTGGCGAGGCCCTGTCCACCCGCCTCCACGCCGTGGAGCTCGACCGCGTCGTCCAGGAAAGCATGGAACAGGCCGATGGCGTTGGAGCCGCCGCCCACGCAGGCGACCAGCGCCCGGGGTAACCGGCCTTCGGCTGCGAGTGATTGTTGGCGGGTCTCCTCGCCGATGCAGGCCTGGAAGTCCCGCACCATCATCGGATAAGGATGCGGCCCGGCCACGCTACCGATGACGTAATAGGTGTCGTCCACGCGAGCGACCCAGTCGCGCAAGGCCTCGTTGAGTGCATCCTTGAGCGTGCGCGAACCCGCCGTCACGGGCACCACGGTCGCACC
>DATIEQ010000157.1:0-24234 GCA_035455665.1 Gammaproteobacteria bacterium
AGATAAAGATGCTGGAGGGGAAGGGCGTCCCCGCTCGTGAGCGCCTAAAGATCTCCTCCGCCTGCCCGCTGATCCTTCCTTCCCACGTCGCGCTGGACAAGGCACGCGAGCACTCCAAAGGCGCCGCCAAGATCGGCACCACGGGGCGCGGCATCGGACCGGCCTATGAGGACAAGATCGCGCGCCGCGCGGTGCGTCTCGCGGACCTCTTCCACCGGGAACGCTTCGCCGCGAAGCTCGGTGAAGTGCTGGATTACCACAACTTCATCCTGAAGAATTACTTCCATGCAGAACCGGTGGCCTTCCAGCCGACGTTGGAGCAATACCTGGATCTCGTGCCGGTGCTGCAGCCGATGATCGCGGATGTGACCACGCTGCTCTATGAACTGCAGCAGAAGGGCGAGAACATGCTGTTCGAGGGGGCGCAGGGCGCGCTCTTGGACGTGGACCATGGAACCTATCCCTACGTCACGTCCTCTAACACCACCGCGGGCGGTGCCGCCACCGGTACGGGCCTGGGACCGCGCTATTTCGATCAGGTGTTGGGGATCGTCAAGGCCTACACCACGCGAGTGGGCGAAGGGCCCATGCCCACGGAGCTCTTCGATGAGATGGGCGAGCACCTGGCGCGCCGCGGTCACGAGTTTGGCTCCGTCACGGGCCGGCCGCGCCGCTGCGGCTGGTTCGACGTGGCGGCCCTCCGGCGATCCATCATCAACAACAGCGTCAGCAGCGTGTGCATCACCAAGCTGGACGTGCTGGATGGACTCGACACCATCCGCATCTGCGTGGCTTACAAGACACCGCAGGGCGAAGTCACGGTCGCACCCATGGGAGCGGAGAGCTTTGCGGAATCAGAGCCCGTGTACGTGGACATGCCCGGCTGGAAGACCTCGACGGTTGGCTTGACAGAGTACAAGCAACTGCCGGCAAACGCCCGGGCCTATCTCAAGAAACTCGAAGAACTCATGGGCGTGCCGCTCGACATCATCTCGACCGGTCCGGATCGGACGCAGACGATCGTCTTGAAACACCCGTTCGATTGAGGTGGGCCCGAGCCTTCCCGTGGTTTAGTTCCTGAAATCCCATTGCACTTTGAGGATAGCCTCGTTCCCTGTCGCCACCACCGGGATGCCGAGGCCTGTGGTCTCGGTCACGAGGCCGTGGTTGAGCACGAGATAGATGTTGCTGGCGCCGCCCACGATCCAGCGCAAGCGCGCGTTGTAGCTCACCCCGTGCAGCACATCGGCGTCGTACTGCATCTGGGTGGAGAGATATAGGTCAGGCGTGAAGGAGTAGGTGCCCGTGAGGGTGCTGAGGCGCGACACACCGTTCCCCTGCCGAGAGTAATAGAAGAGCCATTCCTGCTGGGCCTGCAGGACCAGGCGGCCGGCGGGCGTGTTCCAGTTCACTTGCACCAAGGGGTGATGGGCGGTGCCGGCGTAGAACGTTCCCTGGGAGTCGAGGAACTGCCACCACAGGGGTTCCGAGGTGGGTGAGTTGAACACGATGCGCCGCCGGCTCCAGGTGTATTCGCCGGCGGGGATGTTCACGTTCGGCACTATGGAGAAATCCTGGGTCGGCGCATCGTAGTCCTGATAGATGTCGAACTCCCAGTACCAGCCGCTCTGCGTGAGCATCTGGGGGCTGAAGAACCACTCCGAACTCTGCTTGCCCTGCTTCGCGATGAGTTGGGGACCGCCGGGGGATGATGGAGGGGTGTAGTGAGCCGACCCCAGGCTGTCGTACTCCCAGTAGTGGCCGTAGAACCAGAAGCGATGCACCCAATTGAACCAGCTGTCGGCGGACGGGCGCGGCTGGAAGTTCAACTCCTCGATGTTGTAACGCGTGCCAGGGCGTGGCAGGAAGCCAAGAGCCGTCGTTAGGTCTTCGCCATACTGGGCGTACTGAGCGTGCGCGTACCAGAGGTCGTTGGGGTACTCGAGATCGACGCCGTAGCCGTTTGGATTGCCGGCGGTAGAGAGGCCGTTGGAAGCGTTGCCGTTCGAATGGGCGGCCCACGCAGACAGGTTCAGGTTCTTGTCCCCCTGGAATGTGGACGTCTTCCAGGTGGCATCCGTACCCACGAAGGTGTTGGTGTCCTGACCAGTGGGGTCGCCGTGGGTCACGAGCGTGCCGACTTGCAGTTCCGGGTCCAAGTTATAGGTGCCGCGCCCCACGAAAAGGTTGGTGGATTGTGCGATGGAGCCGTTCTTCCCCATCTGGGTGTCGAGGAGCGCGAGCGAGCCGCTGTCCGATTGGCCGATCACCTTGACTCCCTCGTCGAGCGGGGTCACCTCACCGTTCACCAGGCCGATAGTGCGCGAGTTGAAGGGGATGAAGTTGGTGCCTTGGTTGTAACTGAAACTCAGCAGGTTCGAGCCTTGCAGGAAGAACTGGCGCTTCTCCGGGAAGAACAACGGGAAGCGGGTGGTGTTGATCTGCTGCTGGTCCGCCTCCGCTTCGGCGAAGTCCGTATGGTAGGTGAACAGTCCCGCCAGCGAGGGGTTGAAGTTGTACTTGAGGTCGAAACCCGCATGGCTGTCGGTGCCCACGCCGGTCTGGTATTTGGCCAGCCCGTAAGGCTGGAAGTCCCAGCCCTTGCCCTGCTCCATGCCCTCCATGCCGGTGAGCGTACCCTCGCGCTGCAGCTGGAACACGGAGGAATCCAGCGTGGTGCCGGCCCAGTCGAGGGTGAGTAGATCCCGCGGCACGTCGCGGCTCAGGTTGAAACCCCAGCTGGTGACGCCGTTGGTGAACTGCAGGCTGCGGGTGTCGATGGCGATCTCAGCCGTCCAGCCGTGCTCGTCCTGGGTCACCGCCGCCTGCCAGATGCCATCCCAGTTGTAATCAACGCCGTTGTTGCTGTTGATGGCCGGGGTGGGGGACTGCAGGCCGTCCGCCATGGCGCCGGAGGCGTTCACCTGGAACACGTAGGCGAAGCGCTTGGTACCGAAGGTGTCCAGCATGAATAGTACGTTATCGTCGTTGCCCTGCCAGCCGTCCCGCACCAGCGTATGGGTGGCCGCTTTGGAGATGTCCGGGTCCTCGCAACGCAGACCTATGTAGAGGGTGTGTCCATCACGTAGCAGCAGCACCTTGGTGTGGTAGGGAGTGGGCTCTCCCGGATGGGGGCTCTGTTGGGTCAAGTCTTCGATGACGCCGGCGTTCTGCCAGACGGGTTCATCCAGCCGGCCATCTACGGTGATGACGGCGTCTCCCAGGCGGGCGGCCTGCACCACATGGTTCTCTTCTTGGGCTTGAGCCTGGGAGGTAACTAGCCCGGCGGCCAGTACCAGCAGGGCTCCCAGGGATGCCGATTCGCCTCGGCTACGGATAGGGGTTTCACGCATGCAGCTTGGATATGTCGAAATGGGAAAAGGTTTAACGATTCGATACAAATCGTTACATTTTTTTCGAGGGAGGCGGGCGCGGGGCAGGGGATAAACGTAATATGACCGCGGATACGCGAAAAAGCTCCCAGGAGGGAGCCTATATGCGGCCAGACGGTGGTGCCCAGGAGAGGACTCGAACCTCCACGGTGTTACCCGCTAGTACCTGAAACTAGTGCGTCTACCAATTCCGCCACCTGGGCTTAGGGGCGTGGAATCCCGAGCGAGACCCCCCAAAAGAGGCCCGGCACTTTACCGGCACGAGCGGCTTGTGTCAATGTCACACCTGTGCCAACTCCCTAATTTATGAAGAAAAAACACTCAAGACAGCGCCGCCGACCACAGCGCTTTTCCGATCCGTTCAGCGAGCGTGAAGCGGGCAAGTACGAACGCCCCATCGCGAGCCGCGAGGCGATCCTGGACTGGCTCGGTCAGGCGGGCGAACCCCTGTCCTTCGAGCGCCTGGTGCGGGAACTCAAGCTGCGGGAGGAGCAGGAGACCGTGGCCTTGGAACGGCGCCTCGCCGCCATGCTGCGCGACGGCCAGCTGGTGCAGAACCGGCGCGGCGAATACTGCCTGGTGAAGCGCCTGCCGCTCGTGGCGGGCACGGTCATCGGTCACCGTGATGGCTTCGGCTTCCTCAAGCCCGACGAGGGCGGGGACGACGTCTTCCTGCCCCCGCGGCAGATGCGCGAGCTCATGCACGGCGACCGGGCGGTGGTGCGCGTGCAGGGGCAGGACCAGCGCGGCCGGCCCGAGGGTTCGCTGGTGGACGTGCTGGAGCGCAACACCTCGGAACTCGCCGGGCGTTTCGTGGAGGAGCGCGGCGTCGCCTTCGTGAGACCGGATAACGCCCGTATCTCCCACAGCGTCCTGATACCGCCCCACGAACGCAAGGGGGCCCGTTCCGGAGAAATGGTGGTGGTGGAGATCACCCAGCAACCGGGCAAGGGCAGCGAGGTGCTGGGCCGGGTGACCCGGGTCATGGGCGAGCGTAACCAGGCAGGCATGGCCTCGGAGCTCGCCATCCACGCCCACGCCCTGCCGCACGCCTGGCCGGCGGAGGTGGAGTTGGAGATCCGAGGGTTGAACGAGCAGGTCCCGGAGAGCGCGAAGCAGGGGCGCCTCGACCTGCGCGGAACACCCTTGGTCACCATCGATGGCGAGGACGCCCGGGATTTCGACGACGCGGTCTATTGCGAGCGCCTGCGGGACGGCTTCCGCCTGCTGGTCGCGATCGCCGACGTGTCCCATTACGTGAAGCCTGGCACGGCCCTCGACCAGGAAGCCCAGAAGCGCGGCAATTCCGTGTACTTCCCGGACCGCGTGATCCCCATGCTGCCGGAGGTGCTCTCCAACGGCCTGTGCTCCATCAACCCGCAGGTGGACCGCTTATGCATGGTCTGTGAGATGCGGGTCGACGAACAGGGCGAGGTCACCCGCGCCCAGTTCCACGAGGCGGTGATGCGTTCCGCCGCGCGCTTCACCTATACGAAGGTGGCTGGGATCCTGGTGGACCGTGACGAGGCGCTGCGCCGGGAATACGCTCCGCTCCTACCCCAGCTCAAGGAGCTCTACGCGCTGTATCACGCGTTCGCCAAGGCACGGGCGAAGCGCGGTGCCATCAATTTCGACACCACTGAGACCCGCGTGGTGTTCAACGAACAGGGCGGCATCGCTGCCATCAAGCCGCTGGTGCGCAACGACGCCCACAAGCTCATCGAGGAATGCATGATCGCCGCCAACGTGCAGGCGGCACGCTTCCTCGCCAAACACCGCCTGCCGACCGTATACCGGGTCCATGCCGGGCCACAGGCAGAATCCCTCGAGAAGCTGCGTGCCTTCCTGGCGAGCCTCGGGCTCAAACTCGCTGGCGGCATGAAGCCGGAGGCCGGCGACTACGAGAAGCTCATCGAGCAGGTGGTGAAACGTCCGGACCGGCACCTGATCGAGACGGTGCTGCTGCGCTCTCTCTCCCAGGCGGTGTACACACCGGAGAACATCGGGCACTTCGGCCTGGCGCTCCCCCATTACGCTCACTTCACCTCCCCGATCCGCCGCTATCCGGACCTCCTGGTACATCGCGCTATACGCCATGCCATCCGGGGAGGCAACGAGCGCAACTTCAACTATTCCGGCACCCAGATGGAGCACCTCGGGAGCCATTGCTCCATGACCGAACGGCGCGCCGACGAGGCGACCCGCGACGCACTCGACCGTCTCAAGGCGGAGTACATGCGCGACAAGCAAGGAGAGGAGTTCGAGGGGCTGGTCACCGGCGTCACGAACTTCGGCCTGTTCGTGCAGATCAAGGATCTCTACGTGGAAGGCCTGATCCACATCACCTCGCTCCCGAGCGACTATTACACTCACGACCCCGTCGGCCACCGGCTGGTGGGGGAGCGCTCGGGCCGCGTGTTCCGGCTTACCGACCCGCTCAAGGTCAGGGTCGCGGCCGTGAACCTGGATGAACGCAAGATAGACTTCGAGCTGGTCGCGTCCCCGGCCGCCCGCCAGCGCTCACGTCGGCGTCGCTGACGGGTACCCCATGAAGGACGTGGAACTGGTCTATGGCTTGCATGCGGTGACCGCGCTCCTGGAAGGTGGTGGACGGGTGCATGCGCTGTGGATGCTGGACAGCCGCCACGATGATCGGCTCGCGAAAGTCGCTGCGCTGGCGGAGAAGGGCGGTGTCAAGATCAGCCGCGTGCCACGCACGGAGCTCGATCGGCTCACCGGCGGTGCCCGTCACCAGGGCGTCGCCGCCCAGGCAGAAGGGTTGGAGCTCCGGGACGAGGGTGGGCTCTTCCCGCTGTTGGATCAGCTCCGCGAAGCGCCATTCCTGCTGGTCTTGGACGGGGTCCAGGACCCCCACAACCTGGGGGCCTGCCTGCGTTCCGCGGATGCGGCCGGCGTGCACGCCGTGATCGCACCCAAGGACCGCTCTGCGGGTCTCACGGCGGTGGCCCGCAAGGTCGCGTCCGGCGCTGCCGAGACCATGCCCTTCTTCCAGGTGACGAACCTGGCGCGCACCCTGCGGGAACTCAAGGAGCGCAACGTCTGGCTCGTGGGGCTCGCCGGTGAGGCCGATCAGGGCCTCTATGAGCTCGACCTCAAGGGTCCCCTCGCCGTCGTCATGGGCGCAGAGGGGGAGGGCATGCGCCGGCTCACCAAGGAACACTGCGATTTCCTGGCGAAGATCCCCATGGGCGGGAGCGTCGAGAGCCTGAACGTCTCCGTGGCCACGGGGATCGCCCTGTTCGAGGCCCGCCGCCAGCGGGCACAGGGGAAACCGGGGAGATAGCCCGTCGGGCCTGGGGCTGGTAGCTCTCTAAGCTCCTGAATTTGCAAGCTATCGTAGCTTGGGGCATAATTCGCGCCCTTCCGCCGTGACCCGCCGGAAGCCCTTGCTCCACCGCACGTTCGGGGAGCCGGTCAGTCCATAAGGAGCTTCGATTGAGACACTACGAGATCGTGTTTCTGGTCCACCCTGACCAGAGCGAGCAGGTGCCCGCGATGATCGAGCGTTATCGCTCGATGATCGAGTCCGAAGGTGGCAAGGTCCACCGTCTCGAGGACTGGGGCCGCCGCCAGCTCGCCTATCCCATCGCCAAGGTCCACAAGGCCCACTACGTGCTCATGAACATCGAGGCAGGCCAGGCCACGTTGAACGAGCTCGTGGGCATGTTCCGCTTCAACGACGCGGTGCTGCGCCACCTGGTGGTGCGCCGCGAGGCCGCGGTCACCGAGCCCTCTGCCCTCGTCAAACCGAAGGACGAGGAGAAGGAAGGGCGCGTCGAGCGTTTCGATGCCGACGACCGCGATGGCGACGACGAGGACAGCCGCGGCGAGCGCGCCTGACCCGCAACCGAATCTGGAGTCAACGAACATGGCACAGCGTTTTTTCCGCAAGCGTAAGTTCTGCCGCTTCACGGCAGAGGGTGTGGTGGAGATCGACTACAAAGATCTCGCCACCTTGAAGAGCTACGTCACCGAAACCGGCAAGATCGTGCCGAGCCGCATCACCGGCACGCGCTCGAACTACCAGCGTCAGCTGTCGCTCGCGGTTAAGCGCGCGCGCTTCCTGGCGCTGTTGCCCTACACCGACCAGCACTGAGGAGAACGGCAATGGAAGTCATCCTCCTGCAGAAGGTCGAGAACCTGGGCAACCTGGGCGATAAGGTCAAGGTCCGCGCGGGTTACGGCCGTAACTATCTCATCCCCCATGGCAAGGCGAAGCCAGCCACCGCCACCAACCTCGCCGAGTTCGAGAAGCGTCGCGCCGAGCTCGAGAAGCAGGCTGCCGAGGCGCTCAGCGGCGCCGAGGCACGCAAGGCACAGCTCGACGGCAAGTCCATCACCCTGAACGCCAAGGCAGGCCAGGAAGGCAAGCTGTTCGGCTCCGTGGGCACGGTGGACATCGCCGAGGCGCTCACCAGCGGCGGGATAAAGGTGGAGCGCAAGGAAGTACGCATGCCGCAGGGCCCGATCCGCGTGGCCGGCGAGCACAAGGTGGAGATCCACCTGCACACCGACGTGAACGTGGAGATCACGGTCAACGTGGTAGCGGAAGAGTAAGCGCGCGACGACGTGCATCGAGACGGGGGCGCATGCCCCCGTTTTGTTTTGGGGCGGAGCCAGGGGATTGGCTATTTATTGAGCAGCCGGATACGCGGCTTAAGCGGCTGAAAGCAGTTGGGATTTTTTCCTGCCTGCGCAACAATCCGCCCGATTCCAGCGCAGCCCCCCGTCGTATGCGGTTTGCCGTGCCGTGGTTGCCCGGAGTGACGGGCTTGTCTAAATTTGGATGACCGGGAGTTGTTTGAAGCCATGCCCAGCGCCGTCAAGACCCTCGATCCACCCGCTTCCAGTCTGGAGGCCATGCGTACGCCGCCGCATTCGCTGGAGGCGGAGCAGGCGGTACTGGGCGGCCTCATGATCAACAACGCCGCCTGGGAGAAGGTGGCGGACCGGGTGGTGGAGGAGGACTTCTACCGCCAGGATCATCGGCTCATCTTCGGCGCCATGGTGCAGCTCACCGAGGCGGACAAGCCTTTCGACGCCGTGACGATCGCCGAATGGCTGGGCGAGCGCGGCAAGCTTGACCAGGCGGGCGGACTCGCTTATTTGGCGACCCTCGCCCGTGATACTCCCACGGCGGCCAACGTGCGCGCCTATGCGGACATCGTGCGTGAGCGCGCGGTGCTGCGCCAGCTGATCCGCGTGGGTGGTGAGCTCGCGGACGCCGCCTACCGGCCTGAGGGCCGCAGCACCGCCGAGCTCGTAGACTTCGCCGAGCGCACTGTGTTCGAGATCGCCGAACGCGGTGAGAAGGTGGGTCGCAGCTACTCTCGCATCAACGAGGTGATGTCCAAGGCCCTGGATCGCCTCGATACCCTGGTGCACGCCGACAGCCATGTGACCGGCGTCGCCACCGGCATCAGCAAGTTCGACGAGTTCACCGCGGGCCTGCAACGCGGCGACCTGATCATCATCGCCGGACGCCCATCCATGGGCAAGACCAGTTTCGCCATGAACATCGCGGAGTACGCGGCCATCAGCGCCAACGTGCCGACCGCCGTGTTCAGCATGGAGATGTCCGGCGAGCAGCTCGCTATGCGCCTCATCTCCTCGCTCGGGCGCATCGACCAGCAGAAGGTGCGCACCGGCAAGCTGGACAGCGGCGACTGGAACCGGGTGACCTCCGCCATCACCCTCATGTCCAAGGCCCCCATGTTCATAGACGACTCCGGTGCCTTGACCCCCACGGAGATACGGGCCCGGGCGCGGCGCCTCAAGCGCGACCATAAGCTGGGCCTCATGATCGTGGATTACCTGCAGTTGATGCACGTGCCGGGTACCCGCGAGAACCGCGCTACGGAGATCTCCGAGATATCCCGCAGCCTCAAGTCCCTGGCGAAGGAACTGCAGATCCCCATCATCGCCCTCTCACAGCTGAATCGTAGCGTCGAGACTCGTCCGGGCGACAAGCGCCCCATGATGTCCGACCTGCGTGAATCCGGCTCCATCGAACAGGACGCCGACGTCGTGGTGTTCATCTACCGCGACGAGATCTACAACAAGGACAGCCCCGACAAGGGTACCGCCGAGGTCATCATCGGCAAGCAGCGCAACGGTCCCATCGGCATGGTGCGCACCACCTTCCTCGGCGCCTATACGCGCTTCGAGAACTACACCGCCGAGGATGGGGGTGGCTTCGCATGAGCCGCGCCACCGGCGCGGTCATCGACCTCGCCGCTCTGCGCCATAACCTGAAGCGGGTGCGGGAATGTGCGCCCCGTTCGCGCGTCATGGCGGTGGTCAAGGCGAATGCCTACGGCCACGGGCTCGCCGTCACCGCCCAGGCCCTCTCCGGCGCTGATGCCTTCGCGGTGGCCGGCCTGGAGGAGGCGCAGGTGGTACGGCGGGCGGGCTTAGCCCACCCGGTCGTGCTGCTGGAGGGCGTGTTCGGCGCCGCCGAACTGGAGGAGGCCGCCCGCTGGAACTGTGAACTCGTGGTGCACGACGCCTACCAGTTGCAGCTCATCGAAGCGGCGCCCCTCAAGTCGGAACTCAGCGTGTGGCTCAAGGTGGACAGCGGCATGAACCGCTTAGGGTTCCCCTTGGCCGCCGTCAAAGACGCCTGGCGGCGCCTCAACGCCGCTCCGGCAGTGCGCAAGCCGGTGCGCCTCATGACCCACCTCGCCGTCGCTGACGAGACCTCCAACCCCCGCACCCCCCAGCAGCTCACGGCCTTCGCCGCCGCCACCGCGGGCATGCAGGCGGAGCGCAGTATCGCGAACTCCGCCGGCATCCTCGCCTGGCCCGCGAGCCATGCCGACTGGGTGCGACCCGGCAGCATGCTGTACGGTGCCTCGCCGTTTCCCAGTCATAGTGGCGCCGATGACGGCTTGCGGCCGGTCATGACCATGGCCACCGCGCTGATAGCAGTGAAGGGCCTGAAGAAGGGCGAAGCGGTAGGCTATGGCGGCGCCTTCGTCGCATCGGAAGACATGACTCTCGGCATCGCCGCCATCGGCTATGGCGACGGCTATCCGCGCCATGCCCCCACGGGCACGCCGCTGCTGGTGAAGGGGCAACGTGCGCCGCTCGTGGGCCGCGTCGCCATGGACATGACCGCGGTGGACCTCAGCCATATCGCCGCTCCGGCGGTGGGAGATCCGGTGATCGCTTGGGGGCCCGGCCTGCCGGTGGAGGAGATCGCCCGGGCGGCCGGCACCATCCCCCTCGAGCTCCTCTGCGGCGTCACGCAGCGCGTCAATTTCAGCGTGGTGGATTCCAAAAACGAAACGCCCGCGAAGACCGCGGGCGTTCATCTCGACTAGCGATTAGTCTGGATTTACTTGATGTCGTAGAACCCCATCTTCACGCCGGCGAGCTCGATCACGTCGTTATCGTTGAGCTTCTGTGCCTGGGCGCCGATGTCCTTGCCGTTCACGGTGGGGAAGCCCTGGCCCTGGCCGCTCTCCACGTGGACGATGAAGAATCCGTCGGCGCGACGGGTCACGGCCGCCACTTGCACGCCCGGGCGTCCCAGGGTGGTGAGCGCCTTGTTGAGCTCCAACTCCTTGCCGGCGAAACTACCGGAGAGCACGGCCAGTTTGGCTTTCGGCAGGCCCTTGGCACCGTCGGCGATGGGTGCGCCGCCGGCTTCCGAGATCGCCTTGTTGACGCTGTCCATGCTCGGGCCCGTCGCACCGGCTTTCGAGCCGGGGCGGATGATCATGGTCTTCTCGAAGTCGCCCTCGTCGCCCTCGGCTGCCGCGGCGGCGGCTTTGCCGCTCGTGTACTTGAGAGAGTGCCGGCCGATGGTGATGACGTCGCCCTCCTGCAGGGCGTGCTTCTTGACCAGCTTGCCGTTGACGTAGGTGCCGTTGGTGCTGTTCAGGTCCTCGAGGAAGGAGTCCTTGAGGATGTTGATGATGAGCGCGTGGTGGCCGCTCACCGCCATGTTGTCTATATGGATGTCGTTGTCGGACAGGCGCCCGATGGTGTAGCGCTCTTTTTCGAGCTCGTATTGCGCCAGCTCCTGGCCATCCAACGTCAGTATCAGCTTGCCCATGGGTCTGCCTCTTATGTCAAGTCCTGTTTTGCGTCGTACCCCGAAACGCGGCTCACGAGAACCAATCCGTCAGCCGATCAAAGAAGCCACGCTGGGCTTCGAAGGACTTGAGCGGCTGCACCAGTACCACGGAGACGTTGTCACGCCCCCCGTTCTCGTTCGCCAGCTTGACCAGCTGCTGGGCTGCCGTCTCAAGGTTAGCACTAAAAGTCTTAAGCGTTAAGTGAATATCGCTGTCCTCGACCATGTCATTCAGGCCATCGGAGCAGAGCAGGTATACGTCGTCCAGCATGACCACGTCCTCCTGGATATCCACCTGCACAGTGGGCTCGATCCCCAGGGCGCGGGTGACCAGGTTCTTGTTCAGGGACTTACGGGCTTCCTCGGGGGTGTAGAAGCCCCGGGCCACCAGCTCCTGGAGCAGGGAGTGGTCGGTGGTCACCTGCTCGAACTTGCCGTGACGGATGCGGTAGAGACGCGAATCGCCCACGTGGGCGATGGACACTCGGTTGTTGTAGAAGAGGCAGCTGACGATGGTGGTGCCCATGCCCTCGCACTGGGGCTGGCTCTTGGCCGTCTGGTGGATGATGTCGTTGGCGCGGAGGATCGCGTTCCGGAGCAGCACGCTCTCGGCGCTGTAGCCGTCGATCTGGCCGGAATGCTTGTGGGCGTCCTTGATGCCGTTGGTGACGAACTCGTTGAGGGTCTGCACGGCGATGCCGCTCGCGACCTCGCCGGCTTTGTAGCCGCCCATGCCGTCGGCGACGACGACCAGCCCCGTCTCGAGGTCCGTGGCGATGGAATCCTCGTTGTTGGGACGCACCATCCCCTTGTCGCTGTTGCCGACGAAATTCAGCTTGCCTTTATAGCTCATGCGAGCGGCCTTTTTCTTACGTGCTGAATTGCGCGGCACACCCGCGCACATCCTTAGCGAACTCGGCGCCACGCTGGTAGCGCTGGTCCGGGTCCTTTTGTAATGCCTTCTCCACTACGGCATTCACGGCGTCGGGCAGTTCCGCCCGGACGGCCGTAACAGGCGCATGCGCCTCGTTGGCGATCTTGAACATCAAGGTCGCCATGGAATCCGCCTGAAACGGCAACTGGCCCGTCAGGAGTTGGTACATGGTAACACCGAGTGAGAACAGGTCGGAACGCCCATCCACCTTCTTGCCGGAAAGCTGCTCCGGGGACATATAGGACGGGGTTCCCAAGACCATGCCGGTCTTGGTCTTGCTGGAATCCGTGATGCGGGCGATGCCGAAATCCGTGACCTTGATCTCGCCTTTCTCCTCGTCATACATGATGTTGGCCGGCTTGATGTCGCGGTGCACCACGTTCTGGCTGTGGGCGTAGTCGAGGGCATCGGCCGCCTTGGCGATGATCTCCATCACCATCTTCGGGGACAGCAGGCCCGCCGATTTTGTGCGGGGGACCAGGTCCTTGCCTTTGAGGAATTCCATGGCGATGTACGCGAGATCATGTTCCTCGCCGGCGTCGTAGATGGTGACGATGTTCGGGTGGTTGAGCCGGCCCGCCGTCTCCGCTTCGCGGAAGAAGCGCGCCTTCACCTCGGTCAGTTCGTCGGCGTCGAACTCTTGCGACAGCGCCATGGTCTTGATGGCTACCACGCGGTTGATCTTCGGGTCGCGCCCCAGGTACACGACGCCCATGGCGCCCTTGCCGAGCTCCTTCTCCACCTGGTAGCGGCCGAGCATCGGTTTCTGCACCGTGCCGTCGCCCATGATCAGGGTGCCGGCGGCCGTGCCGCCGCCACCGCCGCCGAGCATCACCGTGCCTTCCATCTGCTTGGAGCGGTTGAGGCGCTCGGCCACGTCGCGGAACTTGGCGTCGAAGTCGGCGATGTACTGGTAGACCGAGCCTGCTTTGTTGAACTGGCGCTTACGCTCGTAATCGAGCGCCAAGTTGTAGAGCAAGTCGGCGATGGACTTATCCATCGGACACTTACGGAACTTGTCGAAGGCCATGTCCAGCTGGCCCTGGCCCTGGAACGCGAGGCCCAGCATCTTGTTGCTCTCGGCGCTGTCGGCCTCGCTGCGTACCAGCATCTTATCGATCATGCCGGACTGCTTGATGGTCATGAGCAGGTGGCCGGTGACGAGCAAGAGCGCCGGGATCATGAGCGGGATCCACAGGAAGCGGCTCTTCATCACGCCGAACTCTACCGCAAGCAGCGCCACCACTACGCCCAAGCTCACCAGCGCCGCGAGCCCCGATTTGAGGCGCGGCAGGCCGTAAGCGATGTAGGCGATGATCAGCAACAGCGCGGCGAAGGTGATCCAGCCGGCCCACCCGGGACTGGTGAAGAAGTTCTGTTGCAGGATGCTCGACACCACGTTGGCCTCGACGAGCACTGGCTGCATGTATGGCGAGGTCGGCGTCGGGAAAGCGCTCGCGACACCCGGCGCAGTCGCGCCGATGAGCACGATCTTGCCTTTGAAGTTCTCCGCGGGCACCTTGCCGAGATACACGTCCGCGTAGGAATACACCGGGAACGGCGGGTTACCGTTGCTGCCGCTGTAATAGAAGTTGCGCATCATGAAGTCGGAGCTGGTGCCGATGAAGAGCTTGCCCACCTTCACGCCCAGGCCTGGCTGGACTTGTACGTCCTCGGGCTTGAGGTTCAGTTGCTTCATGGCGAGCGCCAGGGACAACGATGGGTAATAGGCGTTGTAATAACGCAGCACCAGGGCCTCACTGCGCAGCTCGCCATCGGGGTCCGGCAAGGCATTGAGGAATCCCACGTCGGAGACCTGCGCAAAGGACGCGAGCGGTGCGGTCATCTCCTTGGCGGGGATGGGCTGCAGGTCCTCCGGCGCATTCACCACCGGGCTCAAGACGTTGCGCGCCAGGTAGTCAGGGGTCGGTGCGCTCTGGTTGCCGAGCGGTTCGCCGAGGGTGAACAACATCGGCATCACCACGTTCCCGGCGCTCTTCATGGCGCTGGCGAGCTTGGCGTCGGAGTTCAGGGTGTCCTGGGCGGTCTGCAACCGCTTGCGGAGATCCAAGAGATCATTGCGCACGTTGGCGGGGACGTTGATGCTCGGCACACGGGCCGCAGCTGCGGCACTGCCGGAGGAGGGAGCGGCATATGGGGCGGCGGCGGCGAGTGACGACTTGTCATAGAAATCGCCCGCGTCCTTGATGAAGACGCTGCCCTGGTCCACCTGCGCTTCCGAGAGGAGCACGGTGAGCCCGATGACGTGGGCACCCGCCTGCGACAGTTTCTGGATGAGTTCCGCGTGGTAATCCCGCGGCCAGGGCCAGCGGCCGAGCACGTTGATGCTGGACTCGTCGATGGCGATCACGGCGATATCGGGGTCGGGTGCTGCGCTCGCGGTGTTCACGCCGAGGTCGTAGGCGGCGGTCTCGACACGTTTGAAACCAGTGCCGAAGATTACATAAGCAAGTAGCAGGAACAGCAAGCCATAAGCGAGCCCGACGAACCAGTCCGAGGTCCAAAAGCCCTTTTTCAACCCCGCCCCCGCTAAGACGATTGATCAAGCTCCGACCATAGTACCTTGAATTTTCATGGAAATGGAAGCAAAACGCTTCCCGGCCGGCTCTCTGCCCCGTGCTAACATCCGCCCCTTCTAAGCCCCTCTTGAGCCATGAAAAAAGCCAAAACCGTCTATGTCTGTGACGCGTGCGGTGGCAAGACATTGCAGTGGGCCGGACAGTGCCCGGACTGCGGCGCCTGGAACACATTGGTGGAGAGCCGAAGCCTCGGGGAAAGCCCGCGCCGTGCCGCGACGGATGGGGGGGCGGGCACCGCCTTGGAAGGCCTGGACCGGGCAGGGGAGCGGGACACCCCGCGCTTCCCGACGGGTCTCGCGGAGTTGGACCGGGTCTTAGGCGGTGGGCTCGTGCCCGGTTCCGTGACGCTCATCGGCGGTGATCCCGGCATCGGTAAATCCACGCTCCTGTTGCAAGCCGCAGCGGCCCTCGCCCGCGACCGGCCGGTGCTGTACGTGAGCGGCGAGGAATCCCTGGCGCAGATTGGTTTGCGCGCGAAACGACTCGAGGTGGCGGGTGCGCCCGTCACGCTCGCTGCCGAGACCTGCGTGGAACGCATCATCGAGGCTGCCCACAAGGCCAAACCCGGTGCACTGGTGGTGGATTCCGTGCAGACCGTGTTCACGGAGATGCTGCAGTCGGCGCCGGGCGCCGTGGCGCAGTTGCGTGAGTCCACGGCGCTCCTCACCCGCTACGCAAAGGCGAGCGGCACGGCAGTGTTCCTCGTGGGCCATGTCACCAAGGAGGGCATCATCGCCGGTCCACGGGTGCTGGAACACATGGTGGACACGGTGCTGTATTTCGAGAACGACGCCGGCAGCCGTTATCGCGTGATCCGTGCCGTCAAGAATCGCTTCGGGGCCGCCAACGAGCTCGGCGTCTTCGCCATGACCGAGACGGGCCTCAAGGAGGTCAAGAACCCTTCCGCCATCTTCCTCTCACGGCACGGTGAGCCTGTCGCCGGCAGCGCCGTCACGGTCATCCGCGAGGGCACGCGACCCATGCTCATCGAAGTGCAGGCGCTGGTGGACGAAAGCCACGGCAACCCGCGGCGCGTCGCCGTCGGCATGGACCCGAACCGGCTCTCCATGCTGCTCGCGGTGTTGCACCGCCACGGCGGTGTCGCCATGGCCGACCAGGACGTGTTCTTGAACGTGGTAGGCGGCCTGCGCGTGAGCGAGACGGCGGCGGATCTGGCGGTACTCCTCGCCTGCCTGTCGAGCTTCCGCAACCGGCCGTTACCGCCGGAACTCGTGGTCTTCGGGGAAGTGGGCCTGGCGGGGGAGATCCGCCCCGTCTACAACGGTGAGGAACGCCTGCGGGAGGCGGCGAAGCACGGCTTCAAGCGGGCCATCGTGTCCCGGGACAACGCCCCGCGCAAGAACCTGGAAGGGTTGGAGGTCGTCCCGGTGCTGCGGCTGTCTGAGGCGATCGCCGCGCTGTAGTTTTCAGGATTTCGTCTTGCGGGTCCGCTTGGGCGCGGCGTCCGGTGCGGCCCCGCCGGGCAGGTGCAGGCGCACGGTCTTCACCGCATTACCGGTGGTCTGCACCACGTCCAGGGAATAGCCTGCGAGCTTGAAGCTCGTGCCGGGCTGGGGGATGGTCTCCAGGAACTCCAGGATCAGGCCGTTCAGGGTCTTGGGCCCGTCGGTGGGCAGCTTGAGGTGCATGCTGCGGTTCAGAGCCCGCACATTGGCACTGCCGTTCACCAGGAAGCTCTCCTCGCTCTCCTTGTAGACGTCTTTCTGCTGGGTGGCGGGGTCGGAGGTGAACTCGCCCACGATCTCTTCGAGGATGTCCTCCAGGGTCACCAGACCCTGGATGTCGCCATATTCATCCACCACCAGGCCGATGCGCTGCTGGGACTTCTGGAAGTTGAGCAGTTGCCGCTGCAGCGACGTGCCCTCCGGTACAAAGTAGGGTTCCGCCAGATTTTCCCGCAGGCCCTGCTTGTCCGCGTTCTCTTGGGCGATGATGTGCAGCACTTGGCGGGCATGTACGAAGCCCAGGATGTTCTCGATGTCGCCCTCATACACCGGCAGGCGCGTGTGCTGGCTGCTGCGCAGTTGCATCAGCACCTCATCCCAGTCATGGCTGAGATCGATGCCGTTGATCTCACTGCGCGGCACCATGATGTCTTCGACCGTGATCTTCTCCAGGTCCAGGATGCTGAGCAGCATGCGCTGGTGGCGCTTGGGGATGAGCGCACCCGCTTCCATGACCACGCCGCGCAGCTCCTCGCTGCTCATGGAGCGCAGCGGCACGTCGTCGAGGCGCACGCCCGCGAGCCTGAGCATGCCGTTCGCCATGAAGTTGATGACCCACAGCAGGGGGGCGGTGAGTTTGAGGAGCGGCAGGTAGATGAACACCGCGGGGAATGCGAGCTTCTCGGGGTAGAGCACGGCGAGCGTCTTCGGCCCCACCTCCGAGAACACCAGGATCACGAGTGCGAGACCGAACATCGCGGCTCCCGCCACCCAGTCCTGGTGGCTGAGCCGTAGCGCGATCAGCGTCACCAGGGAGGAAGCCACGAGGTCCGCGAGCGTGTCACCGAGGCGCATCAGGCCGATGAGTCGGTCGGGGCGCTTGAGCAGCCGCTCGGCGAGGATCGCAGCGCGGTGCCCGGCGCGAGCGAGGTGCCGCAACCGGTAGCGGTTCAGGCTCATGATCGCCGTCTCGGTGCCGGCGAAGAACGCCGAGCAGAAGAGGCAGGCGAGTACGGCGGCGGCGAGATAAGCCAGCGGCAGGTTCTGCAAGGCGCTTACCGGGAGGCGGGGTTCAAGAACCGAGCCCCCAATGGCGTCCGAGGATCAATTCCAGCACCAGCTTGCTGCCGAAGTAAGCGAGCAGCAGTGCGGCGAAGCCGCCCAGCGTCCAACGGATGGCGGTGCGGCCACGCCAGCCGAAACGCCAACGTCCCCACAAGAGGATCGCGAACAGCACCCAAGCGAGGATCGAGAGCACCGTCTTGTGCACCAGGTGCTGGGCCATGAGGTTGTGCACGAACAGGAGTCCGGTGAGCAAGGCCACCGTGAGCAGCGCGAAGCCGGCGGCGATCAGCCTGAACAGCAGGCGCTCCATGTCCTGCAGCGGGGGCAGCGCGCTCAACACGCCGCCTGCCGCGCCGCCGCGCAGCCGGTGGTCCTGCAACGCGAGCACCAGCGCCTGCAGCGCCGCCACGCTCAACAGCCCGTAGGCGAGCAGCGACACCAATATATGCGCGTACAACGGCCAACCCTGGGACGGCAGGAGCAGCACGTCTGCGGGCAGCAGCGCCGCCAGCAGCACGCTCGTCCCGGCGAGCGGGAAGAGCACGAGTCCCAGGCTGTCGAACCCGGGGCGGAGAAAACTGGCCATGGCAAGGCCGATGACCGCGGCGAGCCAGCCTGCGAGCGCCAGCGCGTTGAAGAAACCCAGATCCAGGCCCAGCGGGGTCACCGTCAGGGCGTAGAGCGCCAGACTGTGGAGCAGCACCGCCGCCGCCGCCGCGCTCAGGGCGAAGCCGCGGCGTTCCCGCACGAAGACAGGCCCGCGTCCGAGGAGACGCAGCGCAAGGGCGAGCGCCGCCGCGAGGTAGAGCGCGAGGTCGAGTACGGCGATGCCGGTCAGCTGCATGTGCGAAAGGCCCTTGATTTCATGCGGCTTTCATCATCGCACAGGCCCAAGGTGGCGTGAAGAAGCGCGCAGGGCCTTGTGTTAAGCTCTTTCGGGGGAGGGCGCCGATAACGGCGCTAGGGTTTACGGCATGCGCATAAAAATCCTCGGATGCAGCGGAGGCATCGGTGCACAGCTCCGCACCACGTCCCTGCTCGTGGACCGGGATATCCTCATCGACGCCGGCACCGGCGTGGGTGACCTAACGCTCGATGAGATGCGTCACATACGCCACTTGTTCCTGACCCACTCGCATCTCGACCATACCTGCGGCCTGCCGCTGCTCATCGACACCATCTTCGACCATCTGAAGACGCCGCTCACGGTCTATGGCCGCGCCGAGACCCTCGAGGCGGTGAAGAAGCACATATTCAACTGGATCATGTGGCCGGATTTCGCCGAACTGCCCAGCAAGGCGAAACCGGTGCTGCAATACCGGCCCCTCAAACTCGGCGAGCGCATCTCCATCGAAGGCTGCAACCTGCACATGATCGAGGTGAACCACACGGTGCCGGGTGTGGGCTACATCATCGAGAAAGGCGGCAAGGTCTTCGCCTTCAGCGGCGATACCTTTACCAACGAGAGCTTCTGGAAGGCGGTGAATGCCTATCCGCGCATCGACGCCCTCATGGTGGAGACCGCCTTCGCTAACGGCAATGAAAAGCTGGCGGACATGGCCAAGCACTATTGCCCCAAGACGCTGGCAGCGGATCTGGCCAAGCTCAAGCACGACCCGGATATCTACATCACCCATCTGAAGCCCGGCTCCGAGGACTTGATCTTCCAGGAGATCGTGACGGCCCTGCCCAAGCGCCGGGTCCATCGCCTCATGGGTGGCGAGGTCTTCGACCTTTAAACCGCCCATTTCGGCCTCTGCTCACGCTTTTTTGCCCTGCCGTACCCCGTTTCGGGCCCCCGATAGCACCGTAAGCCCTTCACTTTTCGCGGGATTCCCGTAAAATACGCAGTTCTTTTCCGGCGGGCAGCCATTAGGGCGGCCCCGCGTTTTTTCATAAGGACCCGATTTCCATGGTGACCATACGTTTGAGCCGCGGCGGCGCCAAGAAGCGCCCCTTCTACCACCTGGTGGTGACGGACAGCCGCACCCCGCGCGACGGCCGCTACATCGAGCGCCTCGGTTTCTACAATCCCCTCGCTGCCAAGCACGAGGAGACCCTGCGCGTCGACGCGGCGCGGGTGAAGCACTGGATCTCCACCGGCGCGCAGCCCTCGGAACGCGTGCAGTACCTGCTCAAGGAGCACAAGGTCGCGCTGTAAGACCGTATGGACGGTGAGCGCAAGCGCATCGTTATCGGCAGGATCGGTGGGCCCTTCGGTGTCAAGGGATGGGTGAAGCTCCTGTCCTCGACCGAGCCACGGGCGAAGATCACGGAATACCGCCGTTGGCAGTTGCAGCAGGGCGGTGAATGGCACGAGTGGACGGTGGCTGAAGGCCACGCCCACGGCAAAGGAGTGATCGCCCGGCTCGAGGGCGTCACGGACCGCGACCAGGCGGCGGCTCTCATGGGCGCCGACATCGCGGTCTGGCGCAGCGAGCTCGGCGAGACGAAGCCCGGCGAGTATTACTGGGCCGACTTGATCGGCTTGGATGTCCAGCTGGAGAGTGGACGGGCGCTCGGCAAGGTGAGCGGATTGATGGCCACCGGCGCGAACGACGTGCTGGTGGTGCAGGGGGAACGGGAACGCCTCATCCCGTTCATCCATGGCCAGGTGATCAAACGCGTGGATTTGGCCCGCGGGCTGATCCAGGTGGATTGGGATCCCGATTTTTGAAGAGGCGCGTGTGCACATAGAAGTCGTCACGCTTTTTCCGGAGATGGTGGAGGCACTCCTCCGCTTCGGTGTGACGGGACGCGCGGCGGAGCGGGGATTGTTGCGGGTCGGCACGAGCAACCCGCGGGATCATGCGGGGGACGCGCGTAAGACCGTGGACGACCGGCCCTACGGCGGCGGTCCCGGCATGGTGATGAAAGTGGATACGCTGCGCGCGGCCATCGAGGAGGCGCGCGGCAGGGCAGGCGCGGGCGCGAAGGTGATCTACCTGAGCCCCCAGGGCCGGCCCCTGGACCAGGCGGCACTCAAGCGGCTGTCGCGCGAGACGGCGCTGGTCTTGATCGCGGGGCGCTACGAGGGCGTGGACGAGCGCGTCGTCGAGGCCGAGGTGGACGAGGAACTGTCCATCGGAGATTACGTGCTCTCCGGCGGCGAGCTGCCGGCGCTGGTGGTGATCGACGCGTTGGCGCGGCTCATCCCCGGCGCGCTGGGAGACGAGGATTCGGCGGCCCAGGATTCCTTCATGGAAGGGCTCTTGGACTGCCCGCACTATACGCGGCCCGAGGAGATCGACGGGCGGCGGGTGCCGGAGGTGCTTCTCTCCGGTGACCACGCGGCCATCCGCCGCTGGCGCATGCAGCAGATGCTCGGACGGACCTGGCAGAGGCGTCCGGAACTGCTCAAGGAACTGAAGCTGAGTGAAGAACAGGAGGCACTGCTCGAGGAGTTCATCCGCGGGCAGGGCGAAGCTAAACAGTAGAGTCCGTATATATAAGGTATGCAGTCATGAACAAGATCGTGAAAAGCGTAGAGACCTCTCAGCTGCGGGACGTGCCGGAGTTCGCTCCGGGCGATACCGTGGTGGTGCAGGTGCGGGTGAAGGACGGCGAGCGTGAGCGCTTGCAGGCCTTCGAGGGTATGGTCATCGCCAAGAAGAACCGCGGCCTCAATTCCTCTTTCACCGTGCGCAAGGTGTCCCACGGCGAAGGCGTGGAGCGCACCTTCCAGACCCACAGCCCGGTGATCGGTGCCATCGAGGTCAAGCGCAAGGGCGACGTGCGTCGCGCGAAGCTCTATTACCTGCGCGACCTGGCCGGCAAGGCTGCTCGAATCCGCGAGAAGGTCTGAACCTGTCCGCGAAGGTACGGCTGATACAATGACGGGCGCGCAAGCGCCCGTCATTTTTTCCGCTTAGGTCGAGCCATGATCCGCCGCCGCACCGCATTCGCCGCTTGTCTCGCCTTCGCGCTCATGGCAGCGGGCGCGACCAACGCTGCGCCGGCAAAGAAGCACGCGGCGAAGCCCGCATCCACGTCTCAGGCTAGACCTGCCGCGACCCGTAGCGTCCCGTCGCCGGCTGCGACGATACCCACGGCCGCACCCGCCGCGGCGACCGCGCCGACCCCCGATCCGAACTTCCTCAGCCTCGATGTCGTCTCCGGCATGGCGGCGGCGGGCGCTCCGCAGACCGCGCTTCGGCTTATGGACCGGGAGCAGCCGGACTTCAGCAAGGACCCGGTCGGCTGGATGAGCTGGGAGCGCGCACGTATCTTCGTCTACCAGGGGAGCAAGCACTGGAATACAGTCGTGCAGCGGGACCAGAAACTCCCGGCGGAGGCGTCGCCGGATTTCCGCGCTTGGGAGGACCTGCAGGCGGCGGACGCCTGGCTGCATCTCGGTGACGCGGCGAAGACCCGCGCACTCCTCGAGCCCTTGCTCTGGGGTGATGCCGCGCCGGACGACAAGACGCTCGCCGCCGCGCGCCAACTCATCATCCGCAGCTATCTCGCGGACCGCCGCCTGGACGACGCCCAGGCGGCGGTGATCCGTTACCGTCAGGATTACCCCAAGGACGCGGGCAACTGGCCGCTGCTCGAGGCGCGGCTCTTCCTGCGCACCGATCAGCCCCAGGCGGCGCTCGACGTACTCGAGGACGTGAGAGGCGCGGAAGCGGACATGCTGGCATTGCTCGCCTCGTTGCGCGCGGGCGCACTCAAGCCGGCCGACGCCCTCGCCCAGGCGGTGAAGATCGGCAGCGACAGCAAGGCTCCAGGCGAGGAACGGGTGCGGGCTTGGGTGATTGCCGCGGAAGCGGCGGACGACCTCAAGAACCCCGCCGCGCGCATCGCCGCCCTGCAGGACGGCTTGGGACTCGAGAGCGGCGAGCTGGACGCGGATGACATCTTCACGCTCAACCCGGGCATGTTGTGGGATGCGTACATCGCCTACGGCCAGGACCTCGGCAACGAACTGCAACTGGTGGTGGGGGACGATGCGGCCTGGTTCGTGGCGGCCTCGAACCGCTTCGATACCGATCCGGTGCGCGCCTGCGCGCTGTTCAGCGTCGTCGCCTATCACGCCCAGGACAAGCAGCAGGTGCAGGTGGCCCACTGGCAGTTCGCGAGCCTGATCCACCGGCAGGCGAACGGCGACACGGTGCTGCGCCACCTGTATCTCGACTCCAATCGCTTCAAGGACGTGAAGTCCATACCTGCCGACGTGCGTTACTTGTTGGCGGACGCGGTGCTGGAGCTGCCGGACATCCCGCTCGCCTCCCAGCTCATGCAGGGTCTGGACACGCCGCCGCCGGACACCGACCCCGCCGCCTGGCAGTTGCAGCGGGCGCGGGTGTTCATCCTGGGCGGCAACCTGGACGCGGGCGTGGCGGCCCTGCAGACCTTGCAGGTCGCGGATGCCAAGCTCGACCCGGACGCGCTCTTGCCGGTGCTCTTCGACCTGCAGACTTTGGGTCACGACAAGGAAGCGATCCCGTTCTTCGAGGCGCTGCTCGGCACAGAGCTCGCGCCTGAGCAGCGCCGCCAACTGCTCTACTGGACCGCGGATTCCTACAAGGCCCTCGGCAAATATTCCAAAGCCGCGGAGCTGTATCTGCGTTCCGCCCTGCTGACCGATCCGTTCTCCATGGACCCCTGGGCCCAGACCGCCCGCTACCAGGCGGCGCAGATGCTCGGCAAAGCCGGTTATATAGATGACGCCCGCAACCTCTACCACGGCCTCATGAACGCCACCCGCGACCCGGCGCGCCAGGCGGTGCTGCAGCACGACCTGCAGCAACTCCTGCTCATGCCCGCGAAGCACGGTGCTGAGGCGGCGCAGGACTGAAGGAACGATGATGCTGGAACGGGATGGACTGAAATCCTTGGACGAGGCCCTCAGGGTCCTAGAGCGGGGCTTCGCCGCTATGCCGGAGTTCAAGCCCGCGCCCTTGAATCCCGCCGCGCGTCAGGTGCTGCTCGAGACCGCGGCGAAGCTTAAGGACAACTATCCCTACCCCCATCCGCTCTACGCGGGCCAGATGCTGAAGCCGCCCCACGCTCTCGCGCGGCTCGCCTACATGCTGGCTGTCTGGATCAACCCCAACAACCACGCCCTCGACGGCGGCCGCGCGAGCTCGGCGATGGAGCGGGAGGCGGTGGCGGACATCGCCCGGATGTTCGGCTACGCGGAACACCTCGGCCATCTCTCGGCGAGCGGCACCATCGCGAACCTGGAAGCTTTGTGGGTCGCGCGCCACACGGCCCCAGGGCTGGTGCTTGCCTCCGAGCAGGCCCATTACACCCACGCGCGTATGTGCGAGGTGCTGCAGCTCCCTTTCAAGAGCGTGCCGGTGGACGTCGCCGCGCGTATCGATCTCAACGCACTCGAAGATATCCTCAAGCGCGAGAAGGTGGCGACCGTGGTCGCGACCTTGGGCAATACGGCCTTCGGTGCCGTGGACCCCTTGCACGAGATCGCGAAACTGCGCGACCGCTACGG
>DATIEQ010000158.1:0-3127 GCA_035455665.1 Gammaproteobacteria bacterium
GACCTGGACGGATTCGAAGACCCGGTCCAGGCGAGCCCGCGCCTCGCCGACGATGAGGCCGCGGCCCGCGACCAGACGGATGAGTAGTCTCAGCCCAGGGCCCGAGCGCATCCAGAAAGTGCTGGCGGCTCTGGGCTTAGGCTCACGTCGCGAGATCGAGACCTGGATCGCCGCGGGGCGGGTGAGCGTGAACGGCCGCCCGGCGAAACTCGGCGACCGCATCGGCGCCGCAGACCGGGTACAGCTGGATGGCAAACCCGTGAAGGCGCGCGAACGCGCCGGCGAGACCCGGCGCCGCGTCATCCTCTATCACAAACCCGAAGGCGAGCTCACCACCCGCGAGGACCCGGAAGGGCGCCCCACCGTGTTCGAGGCGCTGCCGCGCTTGCGGGGCAGCCGCTGGGTGTCCGTGGGCCGGCTCGACACCAATACCTCCGGGCTCCTCATCTTCACCAACGACGGCGAGCTCGCGAACCGCCTCATGCATCCTTCCGCCGGCCTGGAGCAGGAATTCGCCGTGCGGGTGCTGGGGGCCGTCACCGAGGAACAGCTGGCTCAGCTCACCCGAGGCGTGAAACTCGAGAAGGGCATGGGCCGCTTCGACACGGTGCGCGAGGCGGGGGGCGAGGGCGCGAACCGCTGGTACCACGTGACCCTGAAGGAAGGCCGCAACAAGGACATCCGCGCCCTGTGGGAAGCCCTGGGCGCGAACGTGAGCCGCCTGATCCGCGTGCGCTACGGGAGCCTGAACCTGCCGCGCCACCTGCCCCGGGGTGTGTGGCGCGAAGCGACCGACGAGGAGACGGCGCTGTTGCTCGCCGCCGTGCATATGCCAGCCGAGGAACCCAAGGTTCCCGTGCAGCGCAAGACCCTCAGGCTGTCGAAGACGAGGCGCAAGCCGCGGCCACGCTGATGCGTCTCACCCGCGCGCGGCTGCAGGGCATCTATCGCGCACTCCACCGTACCTACGGCTTCCAGCATTGGTGGCCGGCTCGGGCCAAGTTCGAGATGATGGCGGGCGCGGTGCTGGTGCAGAACACGAACTGGAATAATGCGGCCCGGGCCATCGCCGTCCTCAAACGCGAGCGCCTGCTCGCTCCTTCGAAGCTGGCCGGCCTTCCTTTGCCTGAACTCGCGAAGCGCATCCGCTCTTCGGGCACCCACCGGGTCAAAGCGAAGCGCTTGCGGGCTCTGAGCCGCTGGCTGGTGGAGCAGGGCGGCATCGCCAAGGCGGGGCAGCTCAGGACGGATGAACTCCGGCGCTCCCTGTTGACGGTGCATGGCATCGGGCCGGAGACGGCCGATTGCATCCTGGTCTACGCCTACGCTCGGCCATTATTCATCGCCGACGCCTATGCGCGCCGATTTCTTAGCCGCCTGGGGTTCGATTCAGTCACGGGCGGCTATGAACCGCTGCGCGTGGAAATCGAGTCGAAGCTGGATGAAGGCGCCGGCTTCTTCAATGAATTCCATGCACTGATCGTCCGACACGCCAAGCACACCTGCCGCGCAGAGCCTGCCTGCGAGCGATGCGTGTTCGTTCGCCGCTGCGGTTATACAGCGAGCCGGGTCACTGCGCGTCGAACTGCTGGCCGGTGACACCCTTGCTGTCCGGGCCCAAGAGATACAGGAAGGCGGGCATGACGTCGTCGGGTGTGAGGAGTTTGTCCTTGTCCTCCGCCGGATAGGCCAGGCGGCGCATCTCGGTACGGGTGGGCCCCGGGTTCAGGGTGTTCACCCTGAGCGTCTTCCGGAATTCCGTCTCGTCCGCCAGTATGAGCGAGAACGCCTCGATGCCGTACTTGGATACGGCATAGGCTCCCCAATAGGCCTTCGCCTTGCGCCCA
Source organism: Gammaproteobacteria bacterium (assembly GCA_035455665.1). GTDB lineage: Bacteria > Pseudomonadota > Gammaproteobacteria > Natronospirales > REEB76 > DASUBN01. The sequence continues at coordinate 1,848 of DATIEQ010000158.1, forward strand.
ACACCGGAGGACGTGAAGACCACCGAGGCGTCGGACGATTTGTACAGGAGCTCCAGGCAGGATTTGGTGAGCATGAAGGGGGCCGTCAAGTTCACCTGCAGCACCTGCTGCCAGATATGTACCTCGTGGTGCTCGATGGGGGCGCGCTCGCCGAGTATCCCGGCGTTGTTGAGCAGGCCGTCGAGGCGCCCGTATTCCTTGTCGAGCGCTGCCACCAGGTCCTCGTGATCCTTGTAGCGCGCGCCCATGAGATCCATGGGATAGATGGCGGGCTTGCTGCCGCCCGCGGCCAGGATCTCATCGTAGACGCTCTCCAGCTTCTTGATGGTCTTGCCGAGCAGCACCACGGTCGCGCCGTGGGCGGCGAGACCTTTTGCGACCGCGCGGCCGATGCCATCGCCCGCCCCCGTGACCAGGATGACCCTGTCTTTGAAGGCATCCTGCGCAGGTTTGTAGTCGTGGATGAGCGTCGCCATGGGAGACGGGGTCCTCAGCCGGCTCGCCTGGCCGTGCGCCAGGCGGTGAAGAGGGCGGGCAAGGGATGCAATTCTACGGGCTTCGCTGCGGTCCTGAAACCGCGGGCTTCGAGTTTCGCGACACGCTTCAGCGCAAGGGCGTGGAGGATGCGCCACGCGGCGAGCGAGATGCGATCCGATGCGGGCAGCAGGGCTGCGGCTTCGAAGCCCATGGCGCGGGCGCGTTCCGCATAATCTTCGAGCAGGGCCTGGACCGGGGCATCGCTGTGATGTTCCGCGTTGATGTGCCGGTCGACACCGTGTCTCCGCAGATCCTCCGTGGCGAAATACAGGCGCCCCTCGAGCGCTTCCGGGATGCCGCTAGTGACCAGGTGCGCGAGGCGACAGCTGTTGCCGAGTAGCCGGGCGGATAAGAGCGCCTCTTTCGAGCGTCCGCCACAGAGGGCCGCCGTGATCTCGGCCAGGGCGCCCGAATGGCGGTAGCAGTAGCGTTTCAGGTCTTCGAAGCTCGCGAACTGGCTGCCCGTCACGTCCATCCGCGTCCCGGCCACGAGATCGAGGAAGGCTTGCTTATGGCTCGCAAGGCTCGCCAGGTAGGGGGCGAGTGCCTGGGTGAGGGGATGCCGGGGTTTCGTCCGATAGAGGGCTTCCACCTCGTCTTCCCACCAGCCGAGCTTCACCGCAGCCACGCCCGGGTCGCGGCACTCCACCGGCACCTCGCGGATCTCGAGATACACGGCGAACAGCGTGGTGAGTGCCGCGCGCTGCGCAGGCGGCGCGAAGGTCAGGGCGAGGCGGAGATCG
>DATIEQ010000159.1:0-2696 GCA_035455665.1 Gammaproteobacteria bacterium
TTACTCCAGGTTGTAGGCTCCTCACACCTGGATGGAGACCTGACACCTTGTTCGCACGCGCCCGACTCCCCGACACCCTGCTGAGCTTCGCCACCCTCCTATTCTCGAGTGGCACGCTGCTCTGCTGCGCCCTGCCCCTCCTGCTGGTGAGCCTGGGGCTCGGCGCCGGCGTCGTCTATCTCACCAACGCCTTGCCCTGGCTCGTGGTCTTGAGCCACTACAAGGTCTGGACCTTCATCATCTCCGGTTTATTTCTCCTCCTCACCGCCTGGGTGATCTACCGCCCCGGGCGTTCCTGCCCCGCCGATCCTGAACTGGCGCGCCTGTGCATGAAGTCGGACCGCTGGAACCGCGTGGTGCTGTGGCTGACGGTGGGCATCTATGGCGTGGGCGTCTTCGCCGCCTATCTGTGGCTGCCGCTGCGGCAAGCCTTCGGAGACTGATGCATGAACCGCCTGTCCAAGACATCGCGCGCCGCGGCTCTCATCGCGCTGCTCTTCCCTATCGCCGCGGCCTGGGCCGACGGTCACGGGCCCGCCTTCGCCCTCGCCACGCCCACCCTGGGCGAAGGGCAGTGGAGCAGCGACACCGCCGTCATGAGCATGGACGGCGGCATGGGCACGGCGCTCATGTACCGCGAGCTCGTGGGCTACGGCATCACCCCGGACTTGCAGGTGAACCTGAGCGTGCCGCTGGCGCAGAGCGGGGATGATGCCTCCCTGACGCGCAGCGTCGAAGGCATGCTGGGATCGGACAAGGACGTCGAAGGTTCGCTCTTGTGGCGCTTCAAGCGCAACGCGCCCGCCGTCGGCGAGCGCTACGAGAGCTCGCTGTTCGCGGGCGTCTGGGACGCCGGCAACGCCCAGCTCGACGGGATGCCCGCCGGCCAGGGCATGACCGTCGCCGCCGTGACCGGCCACGCCTCGCGCACCACCTATTGGTGGTTGGGCGGCGGCGCGCAGCATTACTTCCCCAAGAACGGCGGCCGGCTGGGCGACCTCTATTACGTCACCGCCGTGTGGGGCTGGCGGCCGGAGTATTTCCGGCGCGATGCCCCCGCCTCCGACTGGCGCATGTTCGTGGAATCCGTCGGGGAGATCGCACAGCACGACAAACTGAACGGCACCTCGCTGCCCGCCAGCGGCGGCCGCAAGCTATTGGCAGGCCCCTCGGTGCTGGGCCTGTTCGGCGCCTGGGGCCTGGAGACGGGTGTATTGTTCCCGGTCACCCAGTCGCTCAACGGGGCGCAGCCGAAAGAGCACTACCGGGCGAAACTGGTCTTCACGTATTGGTTCTGAGAGGTATAGGACGATGGACGCACGCATTAAACGACTCACGCTCGGCATCATCCTGGCCGGAGCGTTCTCCCCCGCCTTTGCCGACGGCCTGCTCAAGGTGGAGCAGACCGTGTTCGGCATGGACTGCGCCCCCTGCGCCTACGGCGCGCAGAAGAACCTCTCCAAGCTCTCCGGCGTGGCCAAGGTCGACGTGAGCCTGAACGACGGCAAGGCGGTGATCGAGTTCGGCCCCGAGAGCGCGACGACGCTTGGGCAGATCCGCGCGGTGCTGATCCACGGCGGCCTCACCCCCAAGGAGGCCCAGGTGACGGTCGAAGGACGGCTGGTCAAGACCGGCGGCAAATTGCAGCTCGTCGTCAACACCGGCGAGCACTATGACCTCGTGGTCACGCAAGGCAGCGACGCCGCCGCCCTGGCGGCCGACGCCAAGGTCATCGTCCAGGGCGAGGTCGCGGAATCCACCTCGGATGCCACCCCCAGCTTGAACGTGCTAAGCATCAAGCCCGCCGGGTGAGCGGCGGCTTCTATGCCGCTCCCGGCTTGGGCCAGGTCCAGGCGTACCAGACGACGAGACCGGTCAGCGTGATCTCGATGACACCGAAGATGCGGGTCACCCCGCCGGCGCCGGTGACGCCTTGCTCGAGTCCTTCATTTTGGCCACGAGCGCCTTGAACCGCGGATCGTCCGCGAGCGGCCGCAACATGCCATTGACCTCGAGCGAGTTCATGACGGGCGAGCGCTCGCGGTAGGCCTGCTCCAGGGCGGCCAGGGCCCGGTCCTTTTCCCCGAGCGCGACATAGAGGGCGGCGAGCTTGGTCTTGTCCACGTAGCCCCGGCGCGACTCGAGCCCGGCGAGTATCGCCTTGCCCTTGTCCACCTCGCCCGCGCGTATGTAGCAGACGCCCAGCTGGTAGTTCCCCGCCACCGGCGCGGAGGGAAGGAGCGCCTGATAACGGGCGATGCAGTCCTGCCACTTCCCCAGCCCCGCGTAGACGTTCGCCACCGGATCGGTGCCGAAGAAGAAGCCCGGGTCGATGTTCATCGCCTCCTGCGCGAGGCGCAGCGCATCCGCGTCCTGCCCGGCGTTCAAGGCCGACTTGGACTCGTAGGCGGAATACCAGGCCGACAAGGGATCGAGCGTCCGCCCGCGCTGGAACGCCGCCCGCGCCTTGGCGTCGTCATGGGCGATATTGGAGTAATACTCGCCCAGCCAGAACTGCACGTAGGCTGAGTTGGGATCGAGTTGCGCGGCCCGGTCGAACTCGCGCTTCGCGGTCACGGGGTCCCAATCGAAAGCCATGGCGAGGGCGCCGAGCTCGATGTGGCCGTCCGCCAGGTTGGGGTCGGCGGCGACGGCTTTCTGCGCCGACTCGCGCAGCAGGCCGATGACCTCGAGCG
>DATIEQ010000160.1:0-2626 GCA_035455665.1 Gammaproteobacteria bacterium
CGCATCAAACCGGCGAACCTCGCCGACCTGAACGCTCTCCTGGACGCCAAGGGCTACGAGAAAGCCCTGGCGGACGAGGCCCATTGAGCGGTCTTGTGAACCGGCCGATATACCTTATATAGAGAGTCTGCAGGATCAGGACCCGAGATGAACGCCGTCACCGGATTACCCGCCGCTTCCAGCACGCCGCTCGAGGAACTCGAGGGCCACGACGGCTTCCAGGGCCGCCACATCGGACCGGACGCCTCCGAGCAGCAGGCCATGCTCGCGGAGCTCGGGCAGGCCACACGCGCGGCGCTCATGGGTGCGATCCTGCCGGCGAACATCCGCCGCAAGGACGGGCTGCCGCTCGGTCCCTTCGCCGAACCCCTGTCCGAGCACGAGGCGCTCAACAAGCTGCGCGCGCTCGCCGCCAAGAACCAGGTGTTCAAGTCCTACATCGGCCAGGGGTACTACGGCTGCTATACGCCCGGCGTGATCCTGCGTAACGTGTTCGAGAACCCCGCCTGGTACACGGCCTACACGCCATACCAGCCGGAGATCTCCCAGGGGCGGCTCGAGGCTCTGCTCAACTTCCAGCAGATGGTGACGGACCTGACGGGTCTTTCCATCGCCAACGCCTCGATGCTGGATGAGGCGACCGCCGCCGCCGAGGCCATGACGCTGGTGAAGCGCATGAGCACGTCGGATTCCGACGTGTTCTTCGTGGCGGACGACGTGCTGCCCCAGAGCATCGAAGTGGTCCAGACCCGCGCCAAGCCCCTGGGGCTCAAGGTGACGGTGGGCAAGGCCGAGGACGCGGCTAAGACCGACTGCTTCGGCGCCTTGTTCCAGTATCCCGGCGTGAACGGCGAGGTGCGCGATTTCCGCGCGCTCGCCGAGGCACTGCATGCCAAGGGCGCCGCCGTGGTGGCGGCCGCCGATCTCCTGGCGCTCACGCTGCTGGTGCCACCCGGCGAATGGGGTGCGGACGTGGCGGTGGGCAACAGCCAGCGCTTCGGCGTGCCCATGGGTTTCGGCGGACCGCATGCGGCCTACCTCGCCACCAAGGACGCGTTCAAGCGCTCCATGCCGGGGCGGCTCGTGGGCGTCACCGTGGACGCCCAGCGCAAACCCGCCTTGCGCCTGGCGTTGCAGACCCGCGAGCAACATATCCGCCGCGAGAAGGCCACCTCCAACATCTGCACCGCCCAGGCGCTGCTCGCTATCATGGCGAGCATGTACGCGGTCTACCACGGCCCGAAGGGGCTCAAGACCATCGCCGAGCGGGTGCACAGGCTCACGGCCGTGCTGGCCGCCGGCTTGAAGCAGCTCGGCTACGCGCCGGTGAACGCCACGTTCTTCGACACCCTCACCGTCAAGACCGGCGGGCAGACCCAAGCGCTACATCAGGCGGCTCATGGGAAGCATCTGAACCTGCGCGTGGTGGACGAGGCCCACGTAGGCGTCTCCCTGGACGAGACCACCACACGCGCCCAGGTGGAGCTGATCCTGTCCCTGTTCGCGGGCTTGAAAGGCGCCGCTGCACTCCAGTTCAAGACGCTCGAGAAGCAAGCCGGCGCGGGCTGGCCGGCGTCGCTGAAGCGCAGCAGCGACTATCTCACCCATCCCATCTTCAACACGCACCATTCCGAACACGAGATGCTGCGTTACCTGCGGGAGCTAGCCGACAAGGACCTGGCCCTCGATCGCAGCATGATCCCGCTCGGCTCCTGCACCATGAAGCTCAACGCGGTGAGCGAGATGCTGCCGGTGTCCTGGCCGGAGTTCGCCCACATCCATCCCTTCGCGCCCGAGTCCCAGACCGCGGGCTACCGCGAGCTCGTGGCCGAGCTCGAGCAGATGCTGGCCGCCTGCACCGGTTACGCGGCGGTGTCGCTGCAACCGAACGCCGGTTCCCAGGGCGAGTACGCGGGCCTGCTCATCATCCAGGCCTATCATGCGTCGCGCGGCCAAGGGCACCGGAACGTCTGCCTGATACCGGCCTCGGCCCACGGCACCAACCCCGCGTCCGCCCACATGGCCGGCATGCAGGTGGTGGTGGTGGCCTGCGACGACAGGGGCAACGTGGACCTGGCGGATTTGCGAGCGAAGGCGGAAGCGCACAAGGACGACCTCGCCGCCATGATGATCACGTATCCATCGACCCACGGTGTGTTCGAGGAAGGCGTGCGCGAGCTCTGCGACATCGTCCACCAGCACGGCGGGCAGGTGTATGTGGACGGCGCCAACATGAACGCCATGGTGGGGCTCGCGGCGCCGGGGCAGTTCGGCGGCGATGTGTCGCACTTGAACCTGCACAAGACCTTCTGCATCCCCCACGGCGGCGGCGGTCCGGGCGTGGGTCCGGTGGCGGTGGGCGCGCACCTCGCCAAGTTCCTACCGAACACGCGTTCCGTGGGTTACGTACGGAGCAAGGACGGCATCGGCGCCGTGTCCGCCACGCCCTACGGTTCCGCCTCCATCCTGCCCATCTCCTGGATGTACGTGGCCATGATGGGTGCGAAGGGGCTCACCGCCGCGAGCGAGGCGGCCATCCTCGCCGCCAACTACCTGGCCAAGAAGCTCGCGCCCCATTACCCGGTGCTCTATCCGGGTCCCGGCGGCCTGGTGGCCCACGAGTGCA
>DATIEQ010000161.1:0-2993 GCA_035455665.1 Gammaproteobacteria bacterium
ACTTGAGCCGCCACAAGCAGCAGGACGACGCGCTGCGCGACATGGAACGCATGTACGGCAGCATCTTCGAGAACGCCATCGAAGGCATCTACCAGTCCACCGCGGATGGCCGCATCCTCCGTGCCAACCCCGCGCTTGCCCGTATCCTTGGCTACGGGTCGGCCTCGGAACTGATGGCGGCCGGCGTGAACCTGGCAGAGCGCGCGTACGTGCACCCGGAACAGCGTGCGGAACTGCTGCGCCTGCTGGAGCGCGACGGCTATTACGCAGACCAGGAGTTTCAGATCTTCCGGCGCGACGGCACGACCATATGGGTCAGCGACAACTCGCGAGCGGCACGCGACGCCGACGGCAAGGTGCAGTACTACGAAGGCACCTTGCAGGACGTGACGCCACGCAAACAGGCGGAAGAAGCCCTGGCGCAGTCAGAGGAGAAATACCGCACGCTCGTGGACATGAGCCAGGATGGCGTGTTCCTCGGTGAGCAGGGCAAGATCGTCTACGCGAACCGGGCTTTCGCTGCCATGCTCGGTTATTCACCCGATGAGATGAGCGGGTTCGAATTCACCGAACTGTTGGTGCCTGAAGAACGCGACTCCGCCGAGTTGTTCAGCGAGGCGCATACGCCTGAAGCTGGCCACGAGTTGCATGAACTTCACTTCCGGCACCGCGACGGCAAGGCGCGCCTCACCGCCGCCGTGACTGTCGCCCGCATCTCCTATCGCGGGAAACCCGCCGTCACCGGCACGGTACGCGACGTGACCGCGCAGAAACAATCCGAGCAGGACCTCTTGCGTAGCGCCTACCATGACGCGCTCACCGACCTGCCGAACCGCGCCTTCTTCATGGAGAAGCTGCAGCAGCTCCTGGAACGCACCGGTCACCGCAGCAGCGATCGTTTCGCTGTGCTGTTCCTGGACCTGGACCGCTTCAAACTGATCAACGACAGCCTCGGCCATTCCTTCGGCGACCGCGTGCTGGTCGCGATAGCGCGCCGGCTGCGCGCCTGCTTGCGGCCGGCCGACCTCATCGCCCGTTATGGCGGCGACGAATTCACCATCTTGGTGGAGAACGCATCCGCCCTGGATGACGCCACCGCCGTGGCGGATCGCGTCCACGAAGAGCTGGCGCGGGCCATCACGGTCGATGGGCACGACGTGTTCACCAACGCCAGTATCGGCATCGTCATCAGCGCGCCCCATTACAAGCACCCCGACGAGATCCTGCGCGATGCCGATACCGCCATGTACCGCGCCAAGGCGGCAGGCAAAGCCGGCTATGTCGTATTCGACGATGCCATGCACGAGAGCGCGAAGGCGAACCTGAAACTGGAGACGGAGCTGAGGCTCGCGCTGCAGCGCAGCGAATTCCGCGTGTTCTACCAGCCGGTCATGGAAATCGGCGCCGGCAAGCTGTCGGGCTTCGAAGCCCTGGTGCGCTGGGAGCATCCTGCCCAGGGGTTGATCGGCCCCGAGCATTTCCTTGCCGTCGCCGAAGAGACGGGTCTCATCATCCCCATCGGTTGGTGGGTCCTGGAGACCGCCTGCACCCAATTCGCCAGCTGGAAGAAGCGCCACAAGCACATCGGCGACGACGTGACCATGAGCGTCAACATCGCCAACCGTCAGTTCGCCCACTGGGTGCTGCCGCAGCGCGTCGCCCGGGTTTTGGATATCACCGGCCTGAAGCCCAAACACCTGTGTCTGGAGATCACCGAGACGGTGTTCATGGACAACCCGGACCTCGCCGTCGAGACCATCGCGCGCCTGAAGAGCGTGGGCGTGAGCCTGCAGATGGACGATTTCGGCACCGGCTATTCATCCCTGTCGGCGCTGCGTCGTTTCAAGATCGACACTTTGAAGATCGACCGCTCCTTCATCACCGGTATCGAGCGCACACGGGCGGACCGCGCTATCGTACGTACCATCACGGTGTTGGCCGCGGACTTAGGGATGGACGTGGTGGCGGAAGGCATCGAGAACACCCGCCAAGTGGAACTACTGCGCGCTCTCGGTTGCCGCAAGGGCCAGGGCTTCTTCTTCTCTAAGCCCATGTCGACGGCGGACGCGGACAAGTATCTGGCCGCTCTTGCCCCGCCCAAATCCTGAGAAGCCATCTCAAAGCTGCTGCGCTTGGCATGACTTTGTTGCGCCTCGTCCTGCCTTCGCTCGCGACGTTTCGAGATGGCTTCCTAAAAAATATTAGAAAGACACTAATCCCAACCCGGTTCGACGTACTGCTCAGCCTTCTCGGCGGACTGCGGTTGGGTCAGCAGACTGATGGATACTAGCAATAGGATATTCGCGGCGAGGCCGTAGACGCCCTCGTGCAGAGGTACGGGGCGCCAGGCGGGGACGGCCAGGAAGAGGCAGTTTACCGCGACGCCCGCCACGAGGCCTGACATGACACCTGCCATGGTGGCCCGCTTCCAATAGAAGGTGGCGAGCAACACCGGGAAGAGCTGTGCCATGCCGCCGTAGGACGCGAGCAGCAGTGCCACCAGGGACGCATGGGAGGCCACCGCGAGATAGAAAGCCACAGCTGTCACCAGCAGGATCAGCAGCCGAGTCAGGAAGCGCTCTGCCGCGTCGCTCAAGGGACGTGGCCAGAGCAGCGCCAGGCCGTCTCGCACGCCCACGATGCCTGCGGCGTGCATGATGGCATCGCCGGTGTGCATGGACGCTGCGAGTGTGCCGGCGGAGGCGAGGCCGACGAGCCAGGGCGACAGCCCCGCATGCTGCAGCATGAACGGCAGGATGGTATCTGCGGGCTGTACCCCGGGGAACTTCAGGATGGCCGAGAAGCCGATGATCAACACCGGCACCATGAAGATCTGGATGGTGGGATACATGACCACCATCCGCTTGATGCTGAGCTCGTCTTTCGCAGCCATGCTGCGCATGAAGAGGTGCGGCCAACAGCAGAATCCCAATACCGAGACGATGACGGCGGAATCGAAGCCCCACCAATCCCACGACCCGCCTCCTGCGGTG
>DATIEQ010000162.1:0-9453 GCA_035455665.1 Gammaproteobacteria bacterium
TGATGGCGGTCACGGACAAGCAGGCGGACATCGCCATCCTGCGTACCCTCGGTGCCACGCCGCGCTCGGTCATGGGTGTGTTCATCGTGCAAGGCACCATCATCGGTTTCCTCGGCACCTTGCTCGGCACCGCCCTCGGTGTGCTGCTGGCGGCGAACTTGAACGACCTCATGCATTTCCTGCAGCGCGTATTCCACACGGAGTTCCTGCCCTCTAGCGTCTACTACATCAGCGACCTGCCCGCGGACATCTACGCCGGCGACGTGCTGCGCATCACCCTGGCGAGCTTCCTGCTGACGGTACTCTCCACCCTCTATCCGGCTTGGCGCGCCGCCCGCACCCAGCCGGCGGAGGCGCTGCGCTATGAGTGAGCCCCTGACGTCCGCCCTGCGCGGCGAGCGACTCGTGAAACGTTTCGTGGAGGGAGATAACACGGTCGAGGTCCTGAACGGCGTCGACCTCTCGGTAGCGCCCGGAGAGCGGGTGGCCATCGTCGGTGCATCCGGTTCCGGCAAGAGCACGTTGCTCCACGTCCTCGGGGGTCTCGACACGCCCACCTCCGGCGAGGTGTACGTGGACGGGAGGACCATCAGCGGCATGGACGACGCGGAGCGGGGCCGGGTGCGTAACCGGGCTCTGGGCTTCGTCTACCAGTTCCATCACCTGCTGGCGGAGTTCACCGCCCTCGAGAACGTGGCCATGCCGTTGCTCATCGGCGGGGTAGATCCCACGGATGCGGCAGGCCGGGCACAGGCGCTCCTGGAGCGGGTCGGTCTAGGCAAGCGTCTCGGCCACCGCCCGGCGAAGCTCTCGGGGGGCGAACGGCAGCGGGCGGCGGTGGCCCGGGCCCTCATCCATAAGCCGCGGGTAGTGCTGGCGGACGAACCCACCGGCAACCTGGACTCCCACACCGGGGAGCAGGTCTATGAGCTCTTGCTGGAATTGAATCGGGAACTGGGTACGAGCCTGGTACTGGTCACCCACGATCATGGGCTCGCGAAACGCATGCAACGCGTGTTGCACCTGCAGGACGGCGTCCTGGGCGACGCCTAGGGTTGCCGCTTCTTCTCCGGTTCCTTTGCCCGGCGTTCCGCTTGACGTAGCTTCCAACGACCGCGGATCGACAGCCTCCAGGCGAGATCCAGGCTCAGGTATGCCAGGAAGGCGAAGATCAATCCCTCCACGAAACCGCCCAGCAAGGTCGGTGCGATGATATGCCAGGCGCGGTTCAGATCCTGGACCTGCCAGGGTTTGGTGAGAGGACCTCTCGCTTCCAATTCCAGGTGCAAGACCATCATCAGCCACTTACCGAGCTTGTAGGCAAAGTAATAGATAGGTCCGATGGTGAGCGGGTTATTGATCCAGACGGCGGCCACCGCCACCGGCAGGTTCACGCGCCAGTAGATCGCTCCCAACACCGCCAGGAGCATGTGTCCCGGCATCGGCAGGCAGCAGATGAAGGCGCCGAGGGCGAGGGCGACGCTCGTGCCGCGGCGACCGATGTGCCACAGGGCCGGCTCGTGCAGCAGGAAGTCGAAGGGGCGCACGTACCACTTCCCATGCAGCCGCGCGTGGAGCGCCTCCGGGTCGGGCAGCAGCCTATTGAGGAACTTACGGGGCATCGTGCCGCGACTCCAGGCGCCAGGGGGGAAGCATTCTTCCGCCACTAGAGCATAGGGCTTGGTGATAGGTAGAGCGGTTAAACAAAAATGAACTATATATAAAGTGGCCGTGTAGCCGTCCCATTATCCACGATTCGGAGGCGAACGAAACCATGTGGAAGCCCGCACTCGGGATGCTGGCCGGCGCGCTCCTGTTGCTCAGCTTGCCCTCCTTACCGCCCTTCTATGTCGTGGCGGCAGCAGTCCTGCCGCTCCTGGCGCTTTTCGCCGCTGTTTCGAGGCTCCGGTGGCTGCTCTTATTGCCTTTGGGTTTCATCTGGACTTGGTACGTGGCGGGGCAACACTTGGCGACGCGGCTCGACGCGGCGCTGGAAGGCCGCGACCTCGTGGCCACCGGCTGCGTGCATTCGCTGCCCGAAGACCACGGCGACTTCGTCAGTTTTGAATTCCAGATCGAAGCGCTGGATGGGCTGCCACCCGCTGCGGGCGTGCCAGAGTTCGCGCGCCTGAGTTGGTCGAAACCCGGGTTTCTACCGCGACCCGGGGAGCATTGGCGTCTGACCTTAAGGCTGCACCGTCCACGTGGTTACATGGACCCGGGCGGGTTCGATTACGAGGGCTGGCTGTTCCGCCGCGACGTGGGCGCCACAGGCTACGTCGCTGACGGCGCTGCTTCACGTGTCGACGACGGCTTGCGCTACCCGCTCTTGCGCGCCCGTTTTTGGATGCGCGAGAGGATACAGACAGCCCTGGCCGGCGATGAATTCGTGGGGATGGCAGTGGCGCTTGCCACCGGCGACCAAAGCGGCATCGATCCCGGCCAATGGCAGGTACTCTCCGCTACCAACACCGTACACCTCATGGCCATCGCAGGCCTGCATATCGGTGTGGTAGCGGGATTCCTATTCTTGCTGATGCGGTTCCTCTGGCGCCGCAGCGCCTGGCTTTGCAATCGCTGCCCGGCGTCCGTGGCGGCCAGTATCACCGCCTTGATGGGGGCCGTAGCCTACTCAGCCATGGCGGGGTTCCCGCTCCCGACGCGGCGTGCGCTAATCATGCTGATGGCGGTGACGGCCGGTGTGCTGCTGCGCCGGCGCCTGCGTCCGCTCGACACAGTGGGGCTCGCGATGCTGTGGGTGCTGTCCCTGGGGCCCCTGGCGGCGGGCGAGGTGGGGTTCTGGCTGTCCTTCGGCGCGGTCGCCGCCATCCTGTTCGCCTTCAGCGGACGGCGGGGTGTATCGCGCCGCGGTCTCGCCGAGCTGCTGCGTACGCAATGGGCGGTGGGCGTGGCGCTGCTGCCGTTCCTGGCGTTCTTCTTCCATCGCGCTGGGCTCACGGCACCCATCGCCAATTTCGTGGTGGTACCTCTGTATTGCTTCCTGGTGGTGCCGCTCACTCTAGTCGGGGCCGTGCTCGTTTGGATGTGGCCGCCCGCAGGGGCGGTATTCCTGAAAGCGGGCACCGGCCTGATGGCGCTCAGCTGGCCCTTTCTGGATAGGCTCGCGCATCTGCAGTCGGCATCTTTCCCTTCCGCCGCGCCCACCTTGCCCTGGGTCGTCGTGGCCCTCCTGGGCGCGGCCTGGCTGCTCATGCCGCGGGGCATACCGGTGCGCGCCTTGGGCGCGGCGCTCATGCTGCCGCTCTTCGTCGCTCCGCCTTCTGGAATCGGGCCCGGAGGATTCGAGGTCACGCTACTCGACGTGGGCGAGGGGCTCTCGGCCGTGGTGCGCACTACGGATCATGTGCTGGTGTTCGACACCGGTCCGAGCTTCTACCCCGGCTCCGACGCGGGCCAGGAAGTGCTCATCCCCTACCTGGAGAGCGTCGGGATAGCTGCACCGGATCTGACGGTGGTGAGCCACGGGGACCGGGATCACGCCGGCGGGCTCGCGAGCCTGCGGGCCGCTTTTCCGGCCATGCCGGTCATGACCGGCGCCCATGACCGCTTTCCGGACGTGGCCTATTGCGCGCAAGGACAAAGCTGGAGCTGGGATGGTGTGGAATTCGAGATGCTCTACCCCGATCCCCGGGCACCCCAAAACGGCAACGACGCTTCCTGCGTGCTCAAGGTCACGAGCCCAGCGGGCAGCGCGCTCTTCACCGGGGACATCGAGCGTCGCGGCGAGCGCACGCTGCTCGCACTCGAGCCTTCCGCCCTTGCGAGCGACCTCCTGGTGGCGCCTCACCACGGGAGCAATTCCTCTTCCAGCCCGCCGTTCGTCGCGGCGGTGGCGCCGAAAATCGTGCTGTTCCCCGTGGGCTACCGTAACCGCTGGGGTTTCCCGAAACCCGAGGTGCTGGAACGCTACCGGGAGGAGGGTGCGCTGCTCGCGGACACGGTACAGGACGGTGCCATCCGCGTGCGCTTCGTGCCGGGCCTTGCACCGGTCCCGGTGATGCGCTGGCGGCGAGACGCGGCGCGCCTCTGGACGGAACTCTGAGTCCGGCGGGAATGCCCGACGGCCCTGTAAATCCAGTATGATGCGGCAATCTGACCAGAGGCGGGAGCGCCATGTTCGAGATCATCAAGGCAGGCGGCTGGGTGATGGCGCCGCTCATCCTCTGCTCCATCATCGCCGCCGCCATCATCGTCGAACGTCTATGGACGCTGCAGTTACAGCGGGTGGCGCCGGACCACCTGGCCGCGCAGGTCTGGCACTGGATCCGTAACGGCGAGTTCGACGAGGAGCGCATGCTCTACCTGCGTGCCAGTTCGCCGCTGGGACGCATCCTCGCGGTGGCACTCTTGCATCGCAGCAGCGAACGCGACGTCCTCAACGACGCCATCGCCGACGCCGGCCGTCACGTGGTACACGAGCTGGACCGTTACCTCATCACGCTCGGCAGCATCGCCACCATCTCACCGCTCCTCGGTCTGCTTGGCACGGTGCTGGGCATCATGCGAGTGTTCGCCTCCATCTCCCAGGGCGGTCTCGGCAATCCGTCCGCCCTCGCCGGCGGCATCTCCGAGGCGCTCATCACCACGGTCGCCGGGCTCGCGGTCGCCATCCCCGCGTACGTCGCACACCGTTACCTGCGCGGCCGTGTGGACGACGTGGTGGTGCAGATGGAGCGGGAGACCATGCGCCTCATGAACGCGCTGCAAGGGCGGCAGGCGCCGGCGGAGTGGCAGCAGCGCAGGGGCGGCCGTGAAGCTGCGTGAACGACATCGTTGGGAGGATCCGGAGCTCAACATCATTTCCTTCGTCGACGTGGTACTGATGCTGCTGGTGTTCTTCATGATGACCACCCATTTCATCCAGAACACGAGCCTGACGGTGGATCTGCCCAGCGCCGGCGCACCGCCGAGCTACAACAAGCCCGACGGCATCGAGGTGGCCGTGGATGCAGAAGGCCATTACTTCATCAACGAGAAGGCGGTGCCCGGGATGGGCGTCGAATCCCTGCGCGAGGCATTGTTGGCCGCTGCCGGCGAGCGCCGCGACCTGCCCATCATCCTGCGCGCGGACGCACGTTCTACCCACCAGTCGGTGGTGACGGTGATGGACGTGGCGGGAGCGCTCGGCTTCACCCAGCTGCAGATCCTCACGGCCCAGGCGCACGCGGATCAGTAACGCATGACGCAACATACGTCGGATACGAGCGCGCTGCAGATCTACAGACGCCTCATGGCCTATGCGCGTCCGTATTGGGTGCGTTATGCATTTGCCATCACCGGTATGATCGTGTTCGCGTTGACACAGGCAGCCTTCGCGGCGCTGGTCAAACCCTTGCTGGACAAAGGTTTCGTCTCACACGATCCGGGGAGCGTGGTCCTCATCCCGCTCGAGGTGGCGGGACTCTTCTTGCTGCGCGGCATCGCGGATTTCATCGCCACCTACCACATCAACTGGGTCGGGCGCAGCATCATCAAGCGTCAGCGTCGGGAGGTTTTCGCGCAGCTCTTGCGCCTGCCGTCGGGGTATTACGATGCCTCATCGTCGGGCATGCTCATCTCCAAACTCACCTACAACATCGAGCAGGTAGCCGAGGCGACCACCAACTCCGTGACCATATTCTTCCGCGACGGGTTCACCATCATCGGCCTCGTCGGCATCATGTTTTACCAGAGCTGGGTGCTATCGCTCTTCATCCTCGTGGTGGGGCCGATCATCGGGCTCCTGGCACGTTATATCAGCGCGCTCTTCCGGCGCTACAGCCGCCGCATCCAGGACTCCATGGGCGACGTGACCAAGGTGGCGGAAGAAGTCATCACCGGCCAGCGCATTGTGAAGCTGTTCGGCGGCCATGAGCACGAGTCGCGGCGTTTCGAGGACGTGAACGAGCGCAATCGCCATCAGAACATGAAGCTATCGCGTGTCAATGCCGGTGCGAGCCCGGTGATCCAACTCATCGCCGGCGTCGGGTTCGCCTGCGTCATCGGCGTCGGCTTGTACGAAGCGGTGAACGGCGCGATGACGCCGGGTACATTCGCCTCTTTCCTGTCCGCCATGCTGCTCTTCTCGACTCCCTTGAAGCACCTCACGGACATCAACGCTCCCCTGCAGCGTGGCATCGCGGCGGGCCAGAGCATCTTCGAACTACTGGATGAAAAAACCGAGGATGAGGGCGGGAGCTTCGCACCCACTCGAGTCCGGGGTGCCTTGGAATTCAAGGCTATAGGCTTCGCCTATTCCTCCGCCAAGGGTGAAGTGCTGCTGGACGTGAGCTTCAAGGCGGAGCCCGGGGAGACCATCGCGCTGGTAGGCCGCTCCGGCAGCGGAAAATCCACGCTGGTGAGCCTGCTGCCGCGTTTCTACGATCCGACGTCGGGCGCGATCCTCCTGGACGGGCGTGACCTCAGGGAATTCCGCCTGCGAAGCCTGCGCGAGCAGATCGCCATGGTGAGCCAGGATGTGATGCTTTTCAACGACACGATCCGCAACAACATCGCCTATGGCTCGCTCACGCAGCATAGCGAGGCCCAGATTGCGGCGGCGGCGGACGCGGCTTACGCCATGGACTTCATCCGGCGCCTGCCCCAGGGGCTGGACACGATGGTGGGGGACCGGGGCGTGCTGCTCTCGGGAGGTGAGCGCCAGCGCATCGCCGTGGCACGGGCGCTGCTGCGCAATGCGCCGCTCCTGATCCTGGACGAAGCCACCTCGGCCCTCGACAGCGAATCGGAGCGGCACATCCAGGCAGCTCTGGAGCAACTCATGAAGGACCGCACCACGCTGGTGATCGCGCATCGCCTGTCTACGGTGGAGCAGGCCGATCGTATCCTGGTGTTGGACCGGGGGCGGATCGTGGAATCGGGGCGCCACGCGGAGCTCTTGGCGAAGAACGGCCAGTACGCGGCCCTGCATCGCTTGCAGTTCCGCGAGCCCGCGGTGGCCTGATGGGGAGGTGGTTCTCCGACCGGCTGCTCGCGGGCTGGTATTCGACCCGACCCGTCTGGTTCCTCGTCCCTTTCGCTTGGCTGTTCGGGATGCTGCCTGCCCTGCGCCGGGCTGCGTACCGCTATGGCGTGTTCAACACCGCGACCCTACCGGTGCCGGTGATCGTGGCGGGGAACATCAGCGTGGGAGGCACGGGCAAGACACCGTTCATACTCTGGCTCGCCCGGGCGCTCAAGGACCGGGGGCATGCGCCTGGTATCGTCACACGGGGTTATGGCGGCAGCGCACGCGACCCGTGCCTGGTGACGCCGGAGAGCGATCCCGGTGTCGTGGGTGACGAAGCGGTGCTGTTGGCACGCCGCAGTGGAGTGCCGGTGGCAGCAGGTCGCGATCGGGTCGCTGCTGTGCGCCTGTTGCTGGCAAGCTCCAGACTCGACTTGATCTTGAGCGACGACGGACTGCAGCACTACCACCTTCCCAGGGCGCTGGAGATCGTGTTGCTGGATGGCGCCCGGGGCCTGGGGAATGGCTGGCTGTTACCGGCGGGTCCCTTGAGGGAAAAGCCCGAGCGACTCGATGCAGTGGGGCTGGTGGTCATCAAGCGGGGAGGGACGGCGGTATTTTCCCGCGCCGGGGCGGCCATCATGGACCTTTCTCAAGACGCGATGGTGTCCTTGAAGGATGGCGAACGGCTGCCCCTGGCCAGTTTTGCGGGGCAGGCGGTGCACGCGGTGGCGGGCGTCGGCCATCCGGAGCAATTCTTCAAAGCGCTGGAGTCCTCCGGGCTCAAGATCGATCGCCGCCCCTTGCCCGACCATGCGCGCCTCGGTGCCCGGGAATTGCGATTCGACGATGAGCTCCCGGTATTCATGACCGAGAAAGACGCCGTAAAATGTCTGGATATGGACTTGCCGCGACACTGGTACGTGGAAGCGAGCGCGAACTTCAACGGCAGTGACGCGAGGCGGATACTCACTGCCGTAGAAGCCCTGTTGACGAAATAGCGTCAGGCCCTGCGGCGCCGACATAGAGGAACACGATGGACGCGAAACTACTGGAGATCCTGGCCTGCCCTCTTTGCAAAGGACCGCTGCTCTACCGCAAAGCACAGGGTGAGCTGATCTGCAAGGCGGACCGGCTCGCGTATCCCATACGCGAGGGCATCCCGGTGATGCTGGAGGAAGAGGCCCGTGAACTCAAAGCGGACGAGGAGGCTTGATTGCGTTTCACGGTCGTGATCCCGGCACGTTATGGCTCGCAGCGCCTGCCTGGCAAACCCCTCGCGCTCATCCACGGCCGTCCACTTATCCTGCACGTCTGCGACCGCGCCGGGGAGAGCGGCGCGGCGGAAGTGATCGTGGCGACTGATGACGCACGCGTGCGTGAAGCCTGCATCGCTGCAGACCTGAAAGTGGAGATGACGTCGGCCTCCCACGCCTCCGGCACCGACCGCATCGCCGAGGTGGCGGAGCGGCTGGGTTGGGATGACGAGGCCTTGGTGGTCAACTTGCAGGGTGACGAGCCCATGATGCCGGCAGGGGACATCGAACAGGTGGCGACCTTGCTCGCTTCCCACCCGGAATGCCAATTGGCGACGCTATGCACGCCCATCCATGGCATCGATGAGTATATGAACCCGAACGTGGTGAAGCTCACGGCAGACCAGGACGGCCATGCCCTCTATTTCAGTCGCGCTCCTATCCCCTGGAACCGGGATTCGGCTCCAGCGGGCCTAGCCTCCCAGGACCAACACCAGGGCGCGCTGCGCCACATCGGTCTCTATGCCTACCGGGTAGGGGCCCTAAAACGTCTCGCGGCCACGCTGCCCTGCGCGCTGGAACAGCTCGAGAAGCTGGAACAGCTCCGGGCCCTGTGGTTGGGTATGGGGATCGCCGTGGACGTGGCCCGCGCGGTTCCGGGGCCGAGCGTGGATACCCCAGAGGATTTGGCCCGGGTCGTCTCCCTCATGGCCGAGTCTACGAAATAGTTTCGTGGTATTACTTTAGATATATATTTTAAGTGGCTGATTATTCAGTTCTATTCGTTTGCATGGGGAACATCTGCCGTTCCCCTCTGGCGGAAGGCACGTTCCGCAAGCTGCACCTCGATCAGGCTCCTGAGCTCCGCTTGCAGATTGGCTCCGCCGGCACCCATGCCTATCACGTGGGGGAGCCTCCGGACCCTCGCGCCATGATGGCGGCCCGGATGCGGGGCATGGACATCAGTAGCCACCGGGGGCAGGTGGTGCGCAGGGAGCATTTCGAAGCCTGCGACTATATCGTCGCCATGGATCACGACAACCTGGCGCGGCTGAGGAAACTACAGCCCGCGAACGGGCGGGCGGAGCTCAAGCTCCTGCTGGAATACACCGCCGGCGCGTCGCAGGACGAGGTTCCGGACCCGTATTACGGCGGACCCGAGGATTTCGAGCGGGTCCTGGACTTGGTGGAGGCGGGTGGGCGGGGATTACTCGCCGAGATAATGAAGCG
>DATIEQ010000163.1:0-2687 GCA_035455665.1 Gammaproteobacteria bacterium
CGCGGCCGCGGCCTTGCATTACGGCATCCAGATCATCACGCGCCAGATCAAGACCGTCAAACAACCCGGTCTCTGACCCTCGCTCCTTACGCGACGCTCTCCGTCGCGCCCATCCTACGCAACCACCGGAAGTGCGAAGCCACCGCCGCGCCGAACGTCGGGTTCACGGCGTAGGGCACGCCGTACTCGCGGCAGGTCGCTTCCACGATGCCGGCGATGGCCGGATAGTTCACGTGGCTCAGGGTGGGGAACAGGTGGTGCTCGATCTGGAAGTTGAGGCCGCCCACCAGCCAAGACACCAGCCGGTTGCCGCGGGCGAAATCTACGGAGGATTCCACCTGGTGCACGGCCCAGGGGCGCTGGATGCACCCGGTCCCCGCCTGCGGCAGCGGGAAGTCGGCTTCTTCCACGGTGTGCGCCAGCTGGAACACCACGCTCAAGACCACGCCCACCACCGCCGTGACCAGGACGTAGAAGGCGGCCACGGTCCAGAACGGGTGGAACAGCAGGGGCAGGCCGATCCCCAGGACCAGGGCGGTGAGCTTGCCGCCGGCGAACACCACCAGGCCCCAGCCGCGCGGACGCGGGAAGCGGTTCACGCCCATGCGCCCGGCGATGAAGTCGCGGTAGTCGTCGTAGAACTGCCACTTCAGGACCATGACCCCGTACAGCGGCCAGAGATACCACTGCTGCCAGCGGTACACCGCATGGCGCGGATGTGCCGGGCTCAGGCGGCCGAAGATGCCGAGCTCGATGTCGGTATCGTGGTCCTTGACGTTCACGTACATGTGGTGGAACACCACGTGTTTCCAGCGCCACATGAACGAGCTCGCGCCCACCATGTCGAGGGTCATGGCCGCGAGCCGGTTGACCCAGGGATGGTCCGAGTAGGCCTTATGGCTGCCGTCGTGCTCGATGTTCATGCCGATCTCGGCCGTGGCGAGTCCGAGGAACACCGCGAGCGGCAGCGCCTGCCACCAGGTCTGGGCGACGAACACCAACAGGTAGTACGAGCAAGCGAACGCGGTGAGGATGAGGGCGGTCTTGAGATACATCGCCAAGCAGTCGCGCTCCTGGATGCCCTCGCGACGGATGAAGTCGTCCACCCGCCGACGGAGTTCGCGCTGGAAACCGGCATCGGGGGCGAACTTTAGGCGTCCGGCGGGGTCCGTGCCGCCCGCTGCGACCTTATATATGTCCTGCATCTGTCCTGCCCACTGCGATCCAAGGACTCAGATTAACACCCCAGGCCCCGGAAAGCCCGGCGCGGGCTGTGAGCCGCACCGGGTCGAGGGTCTGGAAGCCGGCTTGATACAATCTGTAACGCACGCCGTGGCCGGTTCGTGACAGATTGTGCCGGTCGCGGCCGCGAGGTCTGCATCGAGATACGCCTGCGGTGATGGAGGAGATTGGAATGACTGAGACGGAAGCGCTCAAGGCACGGATGCGGCCGGTGTTCATCGGTCGCCGGCTCGTCGGCGAGGTCCTGGAAAGCGACTGGCTGTTCATCCTGCACGAGGTGGGCGAGAACCGCGAACTGTGGCGCGCGCAGGTGAAGAACCTGTTCCGCGTCGCGGCCCGTATCTTCGGCCTCGGCTTCATCAGCGTGCCGCTCGGCATCTTCTGGACCGCGGCGATCCTGGGCTGGCTCGGCAAGCCCGTGGCCATCGGCGGTGCCGAGGGGCGGGTGGGCGCTCTGCTCGACCAGCCCCTGCTCGTGATCGCGGGCGTGGCGCTCGCCGTCGGCGCCATGCGTGCGCTCGGCATCAAGCTCGGCTACGTGAACTACTTCGCCAAGGCGCGCAGCGTGCTCCTCAAGGACCGCCTCGAGATCGACACGCCCGGGGAGTGCCGCGTGCCCTGACTACGGCGTCTTCGGTATGCGTCCGCCCGCCTGACCGAAACTGTAGCGCCAACCCTTGGCGGTGCACACGTACACGTCGCTGAACCACAGCGTGTAGTCCAGCGCCGTGCCCTGGTAGCTGCCCTTGATCCACAGGAGCGCGGTGATCACCGCGGTGTTGTTCCAGAAGCGCACCGTCTGCCGGGTGTCGCTCTGGTGCTCGTAGCTCAGGCTGTCGTCCCGGTCCTGGGCCAGCAGGTCCGCCTTGTGATATACGGCGCCCGAGGAGGTCACCAGGGTGAAGTCATCGGCCAGCAGCCGGCCCATGGCCGCGGCGTCCTTCCGTTCCACCGCCGCCTGGTATTCGGTGTCGAGCGCGGCCACCACGGCGGCATCCGCCGGGCAGGCGCTGGGCGTTTCCGCCAGGGCGGAAGCGGCCGGCACCCATAGGGCTAAACTCAGCAGCAGCTTCGACATGCGTCCTCTCCCCGAGGATGATGTATCGGTAGCGTAAAGTAACCCGTCCCCGATGCGGCGGCTACCGAGAAGCGGCGCGGGGCGGACCTGAATATACCCGGCCGGACCCGGCGTTCAAGCCAATTTCGGACATGGTCATCCACGACACTCTCACTCCTGCGCTGTTGTTCGCCGTACTCGTCCTGGCGGGCTGCGCGGCCGCGCCCACGAAGACTGAATCCGTGCCGCGCTTGAACCCCGAGAGCTGCCCCGCCGCCGTGCAGCCGGTGGACGAGGCGGCCCTGGACGCCGTGCATAAGACGCTCACGGGCATGATCGCTCTGGGACAGCAGGCCGAAGCGCGGCTCGCCTACACCCAGTGCGAGTA
>DATIEQ010000164.1:0-9816 GCA_035455665.1 Gammaproteobacteria bacterium
GATGGAGTACACGCTACAGGCCGATAGCTGTGTCTATTACCAGGCAGAGCTGCCATGGGGCGATGAACCGATCCCTGAAGCCGGAGATTTGATGCCTTATAACATCCAGCTCGAGATGATGAAGGCGGCGACAGCGAAGCAGAAACGCTGAATGAGACGGGAATAGCCCCATAAACATATAAATTTGTTAGGCCAGGCGCTGATATTCCTTGGTAGCATATCTATCCGTCATCCCCGCGATGTAATCCGCCACGATGCGGGCGCGACCGGATAAACCCTTCTCCTTCTCTTCCTGCGCGGCGCGAGCCGTGAACTCGGCTGGCATCTTCGCCGGATCCCCGAAATAAGCGCTGAACAGGCTCTGCACCATGCGGGTGGCGTTGGCATGCATCTCCTGCACGCGGCTGTGCTCGTAGAGCCCCTTGTGCAGGAAGGACTTGAGTTCCGCGTTCCGCTCGCGCATCCCGGCGGTGAAAGCGATGAGTGGCTTGCCGGCGAGGCGCACATCCTCGATGCTCGCGGGCGCAGCAGCCTTTATCAGCCGCCCGCTCTCCTCGATGAGATCCGTGATGAGCGCATTGATGAGCCGCCGCACGGTCTCGTGGGCGAGGCGCCTGAGCGGCAGGTCCGGGTGCTTCGAGCGGACGCTTTCGCAATGCTCCCGGAAGAGGCGGGTCTTCGAGAGCTCGTCCACCGTGAGGAGGCTCGAGCGCAGGCCGTCGTCCACGTCGTGGCTGTTGTAGGCGATCTGGTCGGAGATATCCACGAGCTGGGCTTCGAGGCCCGGTTGTGTGCGCTTCAAGAAACGCTCACCCAAGGGACCCAGCTCCCGTGCGTTCTTCAGGGAGCAGTGCTTGAGGATGCCTTCGCGGGTCTCGAAGGTGAGGTTGAGCCCCGGGAACTCGGCGTATTTCTCCTCCAGCCAGTCCACCACCCGCAAGGACTGGAAGTTGTGCTCGAAGCCGCCGTAGTCCTGCATGGCGGCGTTGAGCGCGTCCTGGCCCGCATGGCCGAAGGGCGTGTGACCCAAGTCGTGGGCGAGGGCGATGGCTTCCGTCAGAGGTTCGTTGAGCTTGAGCGCCCGGGCGATGCTGCGGGCGATCTGGGCGACTTCCAGTGAGTGCGTCAGGCGGGTGCGGTAGAGGTCGCCCTCGTCGTAGACGAAGACCTGGGTCTTGTACATGAGCCGCCGGAAGGCGGTGGAGTGGACGATGCGGTCCCGGTCCCGGTCGTACTCACTGCGGTACTTGGGGGCGGACTCAGGATGTAGCCGCCCTCTGGAAGTCTCAGCCCGTGCTGCGTAGGGGGCGAGTGCGGTGGACATGGTGCGTCACAAAGGTTCGTTATCGAGCGTGGCTTCAAGTGCCTTCTCGTCGAACTCGTCGGTCAACACCGCTTGGCCGATGCCCTTGGGGAGCACCAGGCGGATCTTCCCGCCCAGGGCCTTCTTGTCCCGCGCCATATGCTTCCTGAGCTCTTCCGCGCCGAGGTGGGCCGGCGGCGCGATGGGCAGTCCCGCCCGCTCCAGGAGGCGGCAGAGGCGGCGGTGTTCGGTGGCCTTGAACCCCCCCTGGCGCACCGCCAGCGCCGCCGCCATGGCCATGCCGGCGGCCACCGCCTCGCCATGCAGCCACTCGCCGTGACCCAGGGCGGTCTCGATGGCGTGGCCGAAAGTGTGGCCCAGGTTGAGGAGCGCCCGCTCGCCCTCGTCCCGTTCGTCCTTGGCGACGATCGCGGACTTGATCTCGCAGGAGCGCACCACCGCGTGGTCCAGGGCATCTTCATCCTTCGCCACCAGTTGCTGGATGTTCGTCTCCAGCCACTCGAAGAAACGGATGTCGCGGATGAGGCCATACTTGATGACCTCGGCGAGACCCGCCGCCAATTGGCGCGGGTCGAGGGTGTCGAGGGTCGCCGTGTCGGAGACCACCACCAGCGGCTGATGGAAGGCGCCCACCATGTTCTTGCCGTAGCGATGGTTGATGGCGGTCTTGCCCCCCACGGCGGAATCCACCTGCGCTAGCAGCGTCGTCGCCACCTGCACGTAGGGGATGCCGCGCTGGTAGACGGCGGCGGCGAAGCCGGTGAGATCTCCCACCACACCGCCGCCGAGCGCGATCAAGGCGCTGTCGCGGCCGTAACCGCTCTTGAGGAGCGCGGTGAAGATGAGGTCCAGGGCCTCCCAGTCCTTGTTCTCCTCCCCGTGTGGGAGTGCGACGCTCTCGACCACGAGGGGTTTGAGGCTCGCCTTGAGCTTGTCCAGGTAGAGCGGCCCCACCCGGTCATCGGTGACGATACAGATCCGCTCCTTCTGCAGGCGCTCGCGGATGAGCATGCCCTGGGAGAGGAGGCCGGCGCCGATGTGGATGGGGTAGCTGCGGGCTCCCAGCTGGACGATGAGTGTCTTCATTGTTTTGGATTCAAACCGATTGGCTGCCGCGCTCTTCCAGGGCCTTGAGTATATGCCGGGCGATGTGACGGACCTGGCCGCTGTCGGTATCCACCGTGAGTTGGGCCAGTTCCTCGTAGAGGGGCGCACGCACCGCATAGAGCTCGGCGAGGCGGCCTTCCCGGTCCGGGGCCTCGAGCAGGGGACGGTTGCGGTTATGCCCGGTGCGGGCCGCCTGAGCGGTGACGGAGGCCTTGAGATAGATGACGAAGCCGCGGCGCTTGAGGCATTCCCGGTTCGCCGGGTCGAGCACCGCGCCACCGCCGGTGGCGAGGACGAGCTTGTCCCGTTGGGTCAGTTCCTCGATGAGTTCCCGCTCGCGGCGCCGGAAGCCGGCTTCCCCTTCCTTCTCGAAGATCAGCGCCACGTCCACGCCGGTGCGCCGCTCCAGCTCATGGTCGGCGTCGAGGAACTCGAGGTTCAGTTGCCGCGCGAGCTCCCGCCCGATGGCGGTCTTGCCGGCCCCCATGGGGCCGATGAGGAAGATCCGGCCCTCACGGGATCGCATGGATACCCAAGTCTAGAAAAGCGGGCCGCCGCTCACAGCAAGACGCCGGAGTTCCGGCCCCATCACTCCCCGACAGAAGCCGTGGCGCCCTGGTCCACGATCTTGGGCGTCACGAAGATCAGCAGCTCGTCCTTGTTGTTCACCGTCTGGGTGTTGCGGAACAGCCAGCCGAGGAGCGGCAGGTCGCCCAGGAGCGGCACCTTCGCCGTGCTGGTTGTCTGCGTGGTCTCGTAGATGCCACCCAAGACTATCGTGTCGCCATTGCTGACCAGCACATGGGTCTTCACGTCGCGGGTATCGATGGTGGGCACGTTGCCGCCGGTGGCGCTCGGCACGACCTGGCCGACGCTGTCGTTATGCACCTCGAGATCCATGATCACCCGCTCATCAGGGGTGATCTGCGGGGTCACGTCCAGGCTCAGCACCGCGCTCTTGAAGGAGGTGGTGGTGGCGCCACTTGAGGAGGCCTGCTGGTAGGGGATCTGTACGCCTTGCTCGATGTGCGCCAGTTGCTGGTCAGCGGTGAGCACGTGCGGGCTCGACACCACTTCGCCTTGGCCTTCCGACTGTAGGGCGGAGAGCTCCAGGTCGATGAGGTTGGTGCCGCGCAATACGGCGAAGGCGATCTGGCCGCTGGCACCCGCCGCGGGCAGGTTCACGTTAAGCCGGTCATTGATTCCCGACACTGTGAACGGCGTCGCCAAGGGTACCGGGGTGCCATTGCCCGGCGAGCCGCTGTTGATGGCATTGTTGATGGCGTTCTGACCGGTGATGAACCCATTCACATCGTTGTTGGTGCCGGCGATGCTGCCCGAGGTGGCCAGATAGGTTTGACCCCGTTGTGTCGCTGCGTTATAGCCGAGCCGCGCACCCAGGTCGCGGGTGAAGTCGTTGTTGGCGATCACGATGCGCGACTCGATCAATACCTGTTTCACCGCCACGTCGAGCCGCTGGACCATGGCGCGGATGTTGCTGATGTTGTCGGCGGTATCTTGGACCAGCAGAGTGTTCGTACGCGCATCGACGGACACGCTGCCGCGCTTCGAGACGATCGAGTTCTCGCCGCTGCCCTTGAGCAGAGCCTGGATATCGCCCGCCTTGGCGTAATTCACCTGGATGAAGGCGGATTCGAGCGGCGCCGCCTGTTGCGAACTCTGCATGGCGGCAGCCTCGGCGTTCTCCTGGGTGGCCACTTCCTGGGCGGTGCCCACCATCATCACGTTGCCGAACTCGCGCGTGGCGAGGCCCTTGGTGCGCAGGATGATGTCCAACGCCTGGTCCCAGGGCACGTCCTGCAGGCGCAGGGTGATGTTGCCGTTCACGCTATCCGAGACCACGATGTTCTTGCCGCTGGCGTCGGCCAGGATCGACAGTACGGCGCGCACGTCGATGCTCTGGAAGTTGAGGCTGATCTTCTGGCCCGTGTACTTTTCCTTAGGCTGCAGTGCCTGGGCGGCGGCGCTCAAGGCCGGCTTGAACTCCACCGAGAAGGTGTCATCGCTCTGGTAGGCGAGTTTCTCGTACTGCCCGCTCGGGTGGATCACGAGGTGCGCGCCGGTGGCGGTGTTCTCGGCGTCGATGAATTGCACCGGCGTGGCGAAGTCGGTCACGTCCATGCGGCGCACCAGTTCGTCCGGTAGCTTGGTATTGGCGAAATCCACGACGATATTTCCGCCCGTTTGATGCACGTTACCGATGATTGCAGGGTTCGGCAGGGTCACGAGCACTTCACCGGAACCGTCCGCGCCACGCTTGAAGTCGATGGCCGCGATCTGGTTGCCGCCGGCGGCCGGCGCGACGGCAGCCGGGGTCGGAGCGAGAGCCGCGGGAGTCGGTGCGGGGGCTGCCACGGTGGGCGTCGGCACCGGGGTCGCCGCCACCTGGGGCGCGGCCGGGGCCGCTGCGCCGGTGGATTGCGGGCCGAAGCTCGACACGTTCGCCTGGGCGACGGCGGTATCGCCGGGGTTGCTGCCCACGATCACGTACACCACGTTGCCCTGCACGCGCGTGGCGTAGGGCACGAGTGTATTCAGATTGATGACGATGCGAGCGCGTCCGCCGGCTTCGGCAGCCACTACGCTGTTCACGGCGCCGGCCCCCACGTCGGTCTTGCGATCCTTGAGCGACAGTCGGGTATCCATGAGGTCGAGGGCGATGCGAGCCGGCTGGTTGACCGTGAAGGTGAGCGGTTGTGAGGGCTCGCTCGCGAGTTGCAGGGCGAGCTGCACGCGGTCGCCGGCGAGCTTCTGTGCCGTGATGGACTGCAGCTGGTTATGGCCCTGGTCCTCGGCGATGGCAGCGCCCGCCAGGAGCATGCTCGTGAGGAGGACGAACAGCGTACCGCGGTGGCGTGCCGTCCAGGTCGGTTTGAGATGCAGCAGTGTCGCGATGTTCATGGTCTTCTCCCCGTACCGGTTATTGGTTGAGCGCCACGCTGGTGACGCGTTCAACCCAGCCGCCTTCGCCGTCCGGTACGATTTCCTGCAGTTTGATGTCGGAATCCGTGATGCTGAGGATCTTGCCGTAGTTCTGCCCCATGTAATTGCCGACCGTCACCCGGTGCACGATCTTGTCGCTGTCCTGAACCAGTCCGAACAGCGTGCCCTTGAGGGTGAGCGTGCCCACCATCTTCAGGCCGTCCAGCGGGAACTGCTCCAGGTACTCGTGGTTGCGGGTGAAGTCCGGGTGCAGGGCCGTGGTCGAGCTGCCCGGTTTGTTCGCGTTGGCGAAGCTCTGGAGCTGCGGCACATAGGGCGAGCGCAAGTCCTGATCGGCATAGGCGAACGTTTGGAAGGGCTTGATCTGCGGCAAGGGCTCTATGCGCCCACCCTTGCGCGCCTTCACCTCGTTCACGTATTCCTTCAAGTCGCCCATGGGGTCGCCGCAGGCCGTGAGGTTGAGGGTGAGCACCGCGATGCTGCAGAACAAAAACGCGCCGCGATTACGGAGGCGGGAGCTCGTCATTTGCCACCTCCTGCTTTCTTCGCGGGCTTGGCGGCTTGCTGCTCACTGTCCTCGAGGTAGCGGTAGGTCTTGGCCTGCAGCGTCATGGTGAGATTCTCACCGCTCTTATCTCCGCCGGCGGGCCTTATGTCGATGTCATGCAAGGTGACGATGCGCGGCAGGGCCGCCACGTCGCTCACGAACTTGCCGAACTCGTGGTAGCTGCCTTCAAGTACGAGATCGATGGGCTTCTCGGCGTAAAAGTCCTTCGGGGATTCTCCGCCGGGCTTGAACAGGTCCTGCTTGAGGCCGTCCACCTGCGCGGTCTGGGAGATGTCTTGGAGCAGGCTCGGGATCTCGGTCTGACCCGGCAATTGCTTCAGCATGGTGCCGAAGGACTTCTGCATGTCGTCGAGCTGTTTCTTGTAGGTGTCCAAGTTCGCCGCCTGGGCGGCTTTCGACTCGAAGTCCGCCTTGAGGGAGGTCTCCTTGTCACCGAGCTGAGCGAGTTCCGTGCGCTGGTCCTGGATGAGGAAGTAATACCCGGCGACCAGCACCACGATGTAGAGGATGATCAAGGCGCCGACGCGCGCGAACAGCGGCCAATTGCCGATGCTCTTGGGGTCGAGCGACTGCAGCTCTTTTAGTATCTGTTGCGGATCGGGCATCTTCATCCGGCACCGCCCGTCTCTTTCTGCTGTGCCTGCTGCGCTGCTTTATCCACGACCTTTGCGGTGAGTTGGAACTGCTGCGCGCCGTTTTTCTGGGGGTCTTTCTGTACGACCACCAGGTTCGGCTCGCCCAGCCAGGGGGAAGCGTCTAGGTTGCGCAGGTATGCGGATACGCGCGCGCTCGATTCAGCGACGCCCGCGATACTGAGCCCATCGCCTTTCTGGGTCATGGCGGTGAGATAGACGCCGGGCGGCAAGGTGTGCACCAGCTGGTCGAAGAGATGCACCTCGACGGGGCGGCTCTCCTGCAAGTGCTGGATGATCTGCATACGTGCGACCAGACGGTTCTTGGTCTCTTGCAAGTCTTTGATCTGGGCGATCCTGTCTTCCATCAGCTTGATCTGGTCGCCGAGATACGCATTGCGCGCATTCTGGTCCTCGATCCAATGTGCGTGGAGCAGGTACAAGGCGCCCACGGTCAACAGGCCCACACCCGCGACCGTCCCCGCGATGATGTTGAATTGGCGCTGGCGCTGCTTGCGCCGCTCCTCACGCCAGGGGAGAAGGTTGATGCGTGGCATGTCAGTCGAAGCTCCGCAGGGCGAGGCCGCAGGCGATCAGCAGCGCCGAGGGCTCGTGGGAAGCGAGCTGGGTCTTGGCCCGCGACGACATCTTCATCTGCCCGAAGGGGTTGCCCACCACGGTGGGCGTGCCGAGTTTCTCGCTCACCCGGTCACCCGCGCCTGGGATGGCGGCGCAGCCGCCGCAGATCATGATCTGGTCCAGGTGGGTGTATTCGCTGGTGGATGAGAGGAAGAACTGCAGCGAGCGGTTCACGGTCTGCGCCATGTCGTCCACGAAGGGGTCGAGGATCTCGACCTTGTAGTTGCCGGGCAGGCCGCCTTCCTTCTTCGCCTTGCCGGCCTCCTCGAAGGTGAGGCCGTAGTGGCGCATGATCTCCTCGGTCAGCTGCTTGCCGCCGAATTCGCTGCTGTAGGTGTAGATGATCTTGCGGTCGTGCAGCACGCTGAAGTTGGTGGTGGCTGCGCCGAAATCGACGAGCGCGATGGTGCGGTCCAGGCCCTCGTCCACCATCTGGTAGGTGAGCAGCTTGCAGGCGTTCTCCAGCGCATAGGCTTCCACGTCCACGAGCTTCGCGCTGAGCCCCGCGACTTCCAGCACCGCCTGCAACTTCTCCACGCTCTCGCGGCGCGCCGCGACGAGCAGCACGTCCACCAGGTCCGGGTCGGATTGCGAGGCGCCCACGATCTCGTAGTCGAAGGCCACTTCCTCGAGCGGCTGGGAGATGTACTGGTCCGCCTGCAGCTCGATCTGCTCCCCGAGCTCCTTGTCGCTGAGCCGGGCGGGCATCTGGATGGTCTTGGTCATGACCTGGCCGGTGATGGCCACGGCCGCGAATTTGGTGCGTGGGCTCGCGTGTTTCACCGCCTTGCGCACGGCGTCGCCGGCCGCGTCCACGTCCATGATCATCTTGTCGGTGATAGCATTGGAGGGCATCGCTTCCGACGCAAAGCTCTCCACGCGGTAGGCATTGCCGCTCTTGGCGAGCTCGATGAGCTTCACCGACGAGGTGCTGATGTCGATGCCCACGAGGGGGGGCGACGAAGCCTTGAATAGTGAGCTGACGCTTAGCATCCTTAAGACTTTCCTTTAAGAGTTACAGGCGCCCAAAAATCCGACCCCGACGGCTGTCCCAGGTCTTAAGTCACAGCTTCAATATATATCAACAAATGACTAAATCAAATAAATATTTTGCCGTTTTGGACCCCTCAGAAAGCGGCATTTCCCGGGCGTTTACGGGTCTCTTTTACTGAGGTTTTTCATGCCCCGTTTGCCCAAAGCACTATATGTTGTGATTGCCGGCGTGTATGGCCTCTTTGGGTTGGGGTTGGTGGGTCTGCTGGCCGCCTACCTGTTACTGGCCCCCGGACTCCCGTCGGTGGACGTCTTGAAGGACATCCGGCTTCAAGTACCCCTGACCGTCTATACCCGTGACGGCAGACTCCTGGCGGTCTTCGGCGAAAAGCGCAGAATCCCTTTGGATTTCAATCAGATACCTAAGGATATGGTGTCTGCCTTCGTGGCGGCCGAGGACGAGCACTTCTGGGAACATCCGGGGGTAGACGTCCAGGGCATGGTCCGGGCGGGAGTGCATTTCGCCCTGACCGGCGAACGCACCCAGGGCGGCGGCACCATCACCATGCAGCTCGCCCGCAACTTCTTCCTCACCCCCGAGAAGACCTTCAGCCGCAAGCTGCGTGAGGTGTTCCTGGCGTTCCGCATCGAACACGAACTCCCGAAGCAGGACATCCTGGCGCTATACCTGAACAAGATCTATCTCGGCGAGCGGGCCTACGGCGTGGGCGCGGCGGCGGAAGCCTATTACGGCACCGACGTCCAGCACCTGACGCTGGCACAGATCGCCATGATCGCGGGGCTGCCCAAGGCGCCCTCGGGCGACAATCCGCTGGTGAACCCGGACCGTGCGCTCGCGCGCCGCGGCTACGTGCTCGGCCGCATGCGTGACGACGGCGCCATCACCGCCGCCCAGTACAGCCAGGCCATGGCCGAAGCGGACACGGCCTCGTTCCACGAACCGACCGCTGAAGTGGATTCGCCGTACATGGCCGAGATGGTGCGGGACTACATGGTGGGCAAGTACGGTGACGACGCCTATACCGCGGGCTACTCGGTGGTGACCACCATCGACAGCCGCCTGCAGCCGCTCGCCTCCAAGGCGGTGCGCGACGGCCTGCTCGCCTATGACCAGCGCCATGGCTGGCGCGGTGCCGTGGCCCATGAGCAGGTACCGCCGAATGCCAGCGACGACGACCTGGAGGGCCTCGTGGAGAACCATGACCACGTGGGCGGCCTGTATCCTGCGGTGACGCTGAAAGTCGATGCACAGGACGCCCAGTTCTATGCCGAGGGTGCGGGCCGGGTCACAGTCCCCTGGGACGGCATGAAGTGGGCGCGCCGATACCAGACCGCGAGCGCCATGGGCCCCTCGCCCAAGACCGCGGCCGACATCCTCGGCGTCGGCGACGTGGTCTACCTGCGCCAGGGAGACGACCATCGTTGGAGCCTGTCACAGGTGCCCCAGGCCCAGGGCGCGCTCGTGTCCCTGGACCCGGTGGACGGCGCGGTGGTGGCCCTGGTGGGCGGCTTCGACTACGACGCGAGCAAGTTCAACCGCGTCACCCAGGCGCACCGCCAGCCGGGCT
>DATIEQ010000165.1:0-5430 GCA_035455665.1 Gammaproteobacteria bacterium
AACGTGAGCCAGCCGGGGATCTCGCCCAGCCAGAAGAACGCGATGACGCAGGCCAGTACCGGCTGCAGGTAGAGGAAGCTCGTGATCCGCGAGGCCGGGGCCCGGGCCAGTGCCCAGGACCAACTGAGATACCCCACCACCGTCGGCAGCAGGCCGAGGTAGGCCATCGCGCCGATCTCCGCCGCCGGCACCCTCGCGAGCTTGTGCGGCAACTCCAGACCGAAGGGCAGGAAGCTCAGGGCGGTGACGAAGGTCACCGCGGCATTGAAACCGAGGGCGTCGACGCGCACCAGCACCGGCTTCTGGAACACGAAGAAGATGCTGCTGCAGGCCACCGAGATGAACACCAGGAGGGCCATGGGTTCGAACTGCACGCCGTGAGCGCGCCCCAGGGTCACCAGCAGCGTGCCGGCGAAGGCCACGGCCAGGCCTGAGACGGCGCGGGTGCTCAGGCGCTCCTTGAGACGCAACACCGCCAGCACCGCGCTCACGCTCGGGACGGTGGAGATGACCACCGAGGCCGCGCCCGCCGAGATGCGCGTCATGGCGTAGCCCAGGCACAGCTGGTAGAGGGTGTTGCCGATGAGCGCCAGCACGATCACCACCGGCCACTCGCGCCGTGGCGGCAGCTTGATGAGGCCGAGCACCACTGGCACCGTGAAGAACAGCGCCGCGATGGCGAAGCGCAGGAACGCCACCTCGCCCGGGGTGAACACCTGCAGGCCGAAGCGAATCGCGGCGTAGGACGAGGACCAGAGCAGCAGCGTCAGCCCCGCGGCCCAGTATGCGATGCCGGGGTTCTTGAGGATCTGTGCGTTCATCGGGTCCGTGGTTCCTTAATGGATGCGGGGGGATCAGCGCAGACCGGCGAGGTAGGTGCCGAAACGCGCCTTGGGCTGCGGCTGCCGTGCCTGGGTTGCCGCCGCCCGGGTCAGGCCCAGGAACCAGGCGCCGAACCAGGCACTGACCCCCGGCTGGTTGCCGAGTGCGATGAGGAGTCTCAGGCGGTCTGCGTCATTTCTAGAAGTGAGCATGGTGAACGGCCTCCTTGCGGTGTGCCGGAGCGCTTGGACAGGGCGCACATCCTCGCATCTATCTGGTATACTTTTAAGTACCAGTTTTAGGTTTTTAACTAGACCAGATTTAACGCGGTCATCCCGCGGTAGGAGCCTGTCATGCGCGAGCTGACGCTGTCGGTGCCGGAAGACGGCCGTCCCGGATATCTGCGTATCGCCGAGGCCCTGCGCAACGCCGTGCAGGCCGGCATGGCGAAACCCGGCGAGAAGCTGCCCTCGAGCCGCGCGCTTGCGGCGCTGCTCGGCGTGCATCGCCACACGGTCATCGCCGCTATGGACGAGCTCGTGGCGGAAGGCTGGCTCGAAGCGGGCGAACGGCGCGCCCATCGTGTGGCGAGCGTGCTGCCCTCGCAATTCTTCAAACCGCAGTCCGGCAAATCCACGGGCCTCGCCCGGGTCATCAAATGGAACTTCGCGCGCCTGGGAGGCAGTTGCATCTGCACCCCGGAGGACGGCGCGGACTACAAGCACCTCTTCCAAAGCGGCTTGCCGGACCTGCGGCTCTTCCCCTACGACGAGTTCCGCGCCTGCCTCGCCGCCACCATGCGCGACGTCCCTGCCGTGCTCGGCGGTTACGGCGACCCGGCAGGGCATCCGGGCTTCATCGAACGTTTCGGCGACTACCTGCGCCGGGTGCGGGCGCTCACCGGCCGCGAGATCATCGTCACCCACGGCACCCAGGAGGCCGTGTTCCTGGTGGCGCAGCTCCTCCTCGCCCCCGGCCGGCGGGTGGCGGTGGAATGCCCCGGCTACAAGTCCGCCTGGGACGCCTTCACGGCCGCGGGCGCCGAGCTCGTACCCGTCAAGGTGGATGAGCAGGGCATGGACCCGGAGGCACTCGAAGCCGCCATCGCCAAGGGCGCGATCCATCTCATCTACCTCACGCCGCACCACCAGTACCCGACCACCGTGACCCTGCCCGCGGCGCGGCGCCTGCGCATCTATGAACTCGCGAGCCGTCACCAGATCCCCATCTTCGAGGACGACTACGATCACGAGTTCCACTACCGCTGCCAGCCCATCGCCCCGATGGCGAGCAACGATCCCTCGGGGCTCGTGATCTATTCCTCGACCCTGTCGAAGATCATGTTCCCCTCGATCCGCATCGGCTTCCTGGCGGTGCCGCCCGTCCTGCGCGAGCCGCTCAGCTCCCTGCTCACCATCACCTCCCGCCAGAACAGCGTGTTCATGCAGGACGCGGTGGCCCGCTGGATGGATAGCGGCGGTTTCGAGCGGCACCTGCGCCGCATGCGGCGCGTCTACGAGGAGCGGCGCGATGCCGTCGTCCAATCCCTCGAGGCATCGAAGGCGCGTGGACTGCGGCTTGCCTGGAACGCGCCAGATGGCGGCATGGCCCTGTGGATGGACTGCGGCGCCGATGCAGAGGAGGTGACGCGACGGGCCGCGGAGGCCGGTGTCTTCGTGAACTCGGAGTCCAACTACCATCCCGGCACGGTACGGCGGCGCAGCCATCTGCGCCTGGGCTATGCGAACCAGAACCCGGATGAGTTGCGCGCCGGACTCTCCCTCCTGATGGAGACCATCGCCTCGGTGCAAGGCGCCGAGGCACGGACACCACGGCGTGCCACTGCATGAAGGCCGGCACCCTGCGGCGGCTGGTGAACCTCTGGCCGCCGTTCCTCATGAGCGGCATCCGCGCCACGCGCCTCTCCGAGGATTATCGCGAGGCGGAGGTGGTGCTCAAGCAGCACTGGTACAACATGAACTACGTGGGCGTGCACTTCGGCGGCAGCCTGTTCGCCATGACCGACGCCTTCTACATGATCATGCTGATGCAGGTGCTGGGGAAGGCCTACTACGTCTGGGACCGGCGTGCCTGCATCGATTACCTCAAGCCCGGCCGCGGCACGGTCACCGCCCGCTTCCGCATCGACGAGGCGGCACTCGCAGACATCCTCGCGAAGACCGCCGGCGGCGAGAAGTACTTCCCCGAGTTCACGGTGGAGATCACCGACGCCACGGGCGAGGTGGTGGCGCGGGTGCAGAAGACCCTCTACGTGAAGAAGAAACCGCCGCGGTCTCCCACGATATAAGTCCGAAAATCCCTTCCCGGGATTTTCGGACTCGCCTGAGCCCGACGCGGCTGAAATCAGCGGTTTTCCTGCAGGTTTGACCGGAAGTACATGTAACTGTATAAATATACAGTATCATCTTCCAGGCCCTTTCTATGGCTCATCCCTGGCCCCGCGCCATCATCCACGTGGACATGAACGCGTTCTTCGCGTCCATCGAGCAGCGGGACTTCCCGGAGTTGTGCGGCCGGCCGGTGGCGGTCACGAACGGCGCGCAGGGCGCCACCATCATCACCGCGAGTTACGAAGCGCGGGCGACAGGCGTCAGGACCGGCATGCACCTGCGCGATGCGCGGATGCTCTGCCCGGATATCGTCCAGCGCGTGGCGCGCCCGAAGGAGTACGTCGCGGTCTCCACTGCCATCATGGCCTCGTTCGACGCGGTGACGCCGGACGTGGAGGTGTTCTCCGTGGACGAGGCCTTCCTGGACGTGAGCGGCGTGCAGCACATCCACGGCACGCCCGAAGCGATCGGCCGCAGGGTGAAGCGCCTGGTGTCCGCGGTCTCGGGGCTCCTCTGCAGCGTCGGTGTCTCCGGCGACAAGACCACCGCCAAGTACGCCGCGAAACTCCACAAGCCCGATGGCTTCACCGTGATCCCGCCCTGGGAAGCGCGGGAACGCCTCAAGGACGTGCCCCTGACGGAGCTCTGCGGCATCAAGAAAGGCATCGGCGGCTACCTCGCCGCGCGTGGCGTGGTCACCTGCGGCCAGATGCAGCAGCTGCCCGTGAGCGAACTCGCCCGGCGCTTCGGCAACCTGGGCAGGCGCATCTGGCTCATGGCGCAGGGGCAGGACCCGAGCAAGGTGGAGACGCGGGTGGCCGCTCCGAAACAGATGGGTGCCAGCAAGGTGCTGCCGCCCCGCACCCGGGACCGGCATATCCTCGCCGCCTACCTGCAGCACATGGCCGAGACCGTCGCCATGCGCATGCGCCAGCACGGCCTCGAGGCCCTGAGCTTCGGCGTGGGGATGCTCGCGGACTCGGGCTGGATCGGCGCCGCATACCGCGCCGCCCTCCCCACCGCGGACGGCCACGCCATCAACCGTTTCTGCACTGATCTCCTCGATCGGTGCTGGCGCGGTGAAGGCGTCTATCAGGTGGCGGTGCGGGCGCTGGATCCCAAGGAGACCGGCAACCAGCGGGACCTGTTCGACGCCGCGCCGGAGCGGGAGCAGCGGCTCAACGCCGTGATGGACAAGATCAACGCGAAATACGGGCGTTGGACCCTGATGCCCGCCCCCATGCTCGACCGGAGCGCCACCGGCGACGTGATCTCCCCTTCCTGGAAACCCACGGGTCACCGCCAGACCATCTGACGCGAAGGGTTATCGCTTCCGCAGCACCCGATCCAGGGACCAGTCCCCGCCGCCGGCCGCAGCGAAATACAGGAACAGGAAGCTGTAGACGACGTTGATCTCCCCGCCGTTCAGGATGGGGAAGAACCCGTGGGGTGCCCGCACCACGAAATACCCTATCGCCATCTCCCCGGAGAGCAGGAACGCCACCGGGCGCGTGAAGAGCCCCAAGGCGATCAGGGGTCCGCCGACGATGTCCATGCAACCCGCGATGCCGGAGAGCGAGAACAGCGGCTCATCCAGCACCAGGAACTTGGCATAGGGATAACCCAGCAGCTTGGCGGTGCCGTGCGATAGATACAGCAGCCCTACCACCACCCGCAGCAGGCTCAAGAGCCGCGGCGACCATCTATCGAAGAATGCTTGTCGCATCATCGCTCGTCTCCGGTCGTGGATCTCCGCCCCGCCGGATCGCCATCCCGCAACCGGGTCCAGGGCAACATGCGCCGCAGCACGTCATCGTGGCGGACATAGTGGTGATAGAGCGCCGCTAGCACGTGTGCCGCGACGAAACCGATCGCGACGTAAGACAACCATATATGACCAGGCAGCATGGGTTTATAGAGCATCACCCGCCACTCCCGGCTCAGCGTGTCGATGCCCAGGAACGCAGGCCAGTGCACGTCGCCGAACAAGACCGGCAGCGTGCGCCGCGTCGACAGCACGATCCAACCCGTGATCGGGAGCGTGAACATGAAGACGTACAAGATGGCGTGCGTCGCCTTCGCCGCCAGGCGCGCCAGCATGCCCATCGCCGCCGGCAGGACCGGGACCGGGTGCACCAGCCGCCACCCCAGCCGCAGCACGCAGGCCATCAGCAACCATAGGCCCACCTGCATATGGGCGTCATAGGCCCAGGTGAAATACAGCGTGTCGCCCGGATTGAAATAAGCGAACGAGATT
>DATIEQ010000166.1:0-4139 GCA_035455665.1 Gammaproteobacteria bacterium
TCATCTGGTTCGCCGAGAACCTCTCGACGTTCTACTCGGTGTGGGTCTATCCGAACCAGCGCCACGGCTGGACCTTCGTGAGCGCGTCCAAGCTCGTGTCCTGGTGGCTCTTGATGATGATCAGCTTCGTGCTGGTCTCGCTGGTACGCAAACCACAAGAGATGGTGCAACTCGTGGTCGCGAAAGATGCGGCGACGGAGAGGGTGTCGGCCTAGCGGAAGAAACTCTTGAACGCGGTCACGACTTGGTCGATGCCATCACGGCTTACATCGAGGTGCGTGACGAGCCTGAGGTTCGGATTGGGCAAAATGAAGACGCCGGCTTTCCTCAGATGCTGCACCAGAGCGTCCACCTTCGCGGGCTCCATGGACGCGAACACCATATTGGTCTGGACGAGCGCGGGGTCGAGCTTGAGGCCCGGCAGGCCCGTGAGACCCTCCGCCAGGCGCTGCGCGTTCGCGTGGTCCTCCGCCAGGCGCTCCACGTGATGCTCGACGGCATGCAGGCCGGCCGCCGCCAGGATGCCGGCCTGGCGCATGCCGCCGCCGAGGATCTTCCGCAGCCGATGCGCCTTGGCGATGAAGTCCCTGCCCCCCACCAGCACGGTGCCCACCGGCGCACCCAGCCCTTTGGAAAGGCATAAGGAGACACTGTCGAATCCCTGCGTGATGTCTGCGAGCGGGATGCCGAGCTTCACGGCGGCGTTGAACACCCGCGCCCCGTCCAGGTGCAGGTTCAGATCATGTTGCCGTGCGAAGGCTCGGGCCTCCTTTATATAGGTGAGCGGCAGCACACGGCCGTTCTGGGTGTTCTCCAGCACCAGCAGGCGGGTCTTGGCGAAGTGGGCGTCGTCGGGCTTGATGAGAGCGGCGACCTTCCTGAGGTCCAGCGTGCCATCGGGCTCGTAATCCAGCGGCTGGGGCCAGAGGCTGCCCAGCACCGCCGCGCCGCCCGCCTCGTACTTGAAGCTGTGGCCGAGCGCGCCGATGACGAACTCCTCGCCCCGTTGGCAGTGCGCCATGAGCGCCGCCAGGTTCGATTGGGTGCCGCTCGGAAAGAAAAGACCGGCCGCGTGGCCGGTCATCTTTGCCAACCGCTCCTGCAGCCGGTTGACGCTCGGGTCATCGCCGAACACGTCATCGCCCACCTCCGCCGCCGCCATGGCTTGGCGCATGGCGGCGGTCGGACGGGTGACGGTGTCGCTGCGCAGGTCGATCATGCGCGGCGCCGGACTACGCCGGTAGGCGGGCCCCGTGGATCAGTGCTTGGTCGCGGCGGCCGGAGCCGCCTTGGTGGCGGCAGGCGCAGCTTTCTGCAGCTGGTCCCAATCGGTGTCGAAGGCCTTCATGACGCCGGTGGTCACCTCGTAGCTGTCTTCGTTGTACGCCGTGCCCTGACCCTTGATGAAGATCAGGTCGTAGTGGTTATCCTTGGCGTACTCGTTGACGACCTTGCTGAACTCCTCGGTCAGTGATTGGGTCAGCTGCTGCTGAGCCTGTTGCAGCTCCTGGCGGCCGCTGTCCACGGACTGCTGGACGTCGCGTTGCGCGGCCTGGAAG
The DNA here is from genome assembly GCA_035455665.1 of Gammaproteobacteria bacterium. Taxonomy (GTDB): domain Bacteria; phylum Pseudomonadota; class Gammaproteobacteria; order Natronospirales; family REEB76; genus DASUBN01. The sequence continues at coordinate 1,560 of DATIEQ010000166.1, forward strand.
TCCTGCTGCAGTTTCGCCATGTCCGCCGACTTGGCGGAAGCCTTGTCGATCTTCTCCTTCAAGGCGTTGGCCTTGGAGGTCTTATCGTTCACTTCGCCCTGCAGCTTCTGCTGCAGCTGCTGCAGCATCACGCGCCCCTGCTGGGCGCGATGGGAATTGCTGATGACGTAGGTCGCATCGACCACGCCGAAGCGGGGACCTGAACTCGAATCCGAGGCCTGGGCAGCGGAAAAGACCAGCAAGCCGGCCGCCACGGCGGCGGCGGTGATGAAACCTTGACGCATGATACGGATACTCCTGGATGGTAGGGTCCCGGCCCCCCGGCCGGAACTTGAGGGTCCTTACGGACACTTAAGGATACCCCAGCGTCGGCTGCGCCGCCTACCACCCGAGCCCGGCGCTTGATTCGACAGCCCCACCGCCGGGCGCGAGCATCGCGGGCCTCCGGTATGAGCGAATCGAGAGGGCGCCCGTTGTGAACCTCCCCCGACCGGCCCGGTCTCATGATCTATCGGTCCGGTCGGTCCCTGAAATCGACCTTGTAAGGAGCTGCCATGATTTGGGGTAAACCATTCCTGCATCGCATCGCCGTCCCTGCGCTGGCGGCCTGCGCCTGCCTCTTCCTCGGCCAGGCCTCAGCCGCCAGCCTGCCGCGCTTCCCCACCCTGCACGGGGACAGCATCGTGTTCGAAGCGAACGGCAACCTGTGGAAGGTGAACCGCGCGGGCGGCGCTGCCGAGCGGCTCACCACCGACCGGGGCTACGACCTGATGCCGCGTTACTCGCCGGACGGCCGCTGGATCGCGTTCACCGGCCAATACCAGGGCAACACCGACGTGTACGTGATCCCGGCGGGCGGCGGCGCCGCGAAGCGCCTCACCTTCCATTCCGACGTGGTGGACCGCGCGCCGGAACGCTGGGGGCCGGACAACATGGTGACCGGCTGGACGCCGGACTCGAAAGAGATCGTGTTCCTGTCGCGCCGCAGCTCCATGAACAGCTGGTTTGCCCGTTACTTCACCGTGCCAGTCGACGGCGGACCTGAGGAGCTGATGCCGCTCGACAAGGGCGGCATGTTCACCTACAGCCCGGACGGCGGCAGCATCGCGTACAACCGCATCTTCACCAACTTCCGCACCTGGAAGCGCTATACCGGCGGACTGCATCAGAACGTCTGGACTTACAACTTCAAGACGGGCGAATCCAAGCAGCTCACGGACTGGAAGGGCTATGACCAAGATCCCATGTGGTACGGCCATCTGATCTATTTCCTCTCCGACCGGGGCGCCGAATACAAATTGAACCTCTGGGTCTACGACCTCGACACCCAGAAGGCCCGCCAGGTGACGCACTTCAACGACTACGACATCGACTGGCCGAGCCTCGGCGACAACGGCATCGTCTTCCAGGACGGCGGCGCGCTGTACGTGGTGGACCTGCCCACCGAGCAGGTGCACAAGCTCGACGTCAGCGTGCCCGACGACGGCGGCAACACCAACCCGCGCTTCGTGGACGGCTCCAAGTTTATCCAGAGCAACGACCCCGCCGGCGGCAACAACTACGACGTGTCGCCGAACGGCAAGCGCGCGCTGCTACAGGCCCGCGGTGACCTGTTCACCCTGCCCGCGGAGGACGGCAACACCCGCAACCTGACCCAGAGTTCCGGCGCCAAGGAAGAGAACGCCAGCTGGTCGCCGGACGGCAAATGGATCGCTTATGTGACCGATGCCGGTGGTGAGGAGCAGATCGCACTGCGCCCCGCCGAAGGCGGTGCAGAGCAGACGCTCACCAGCTTCAAGTCCGGCTACTTCTACAAACCGCTGTGGTCGGCGGACGGCGGCGAACTCGCCTTCTCCGACAACGAGCACCAGCTCTGGTACCTGGAGGTCAAGAGCCGCAAACTCGTGAAGGTGGACGCCGACCCGCGCGGCGAGATGCACGATTACACCTGGTCGGCGGACGGCCGCTGGCTCGCCTACAGCAAGGGACGCGACAACCAGCAGCCGGGCCTCTGGCTCTACAGCCTCGACTCGGGCAAGGCGACGCTCGTGAGTTCGCCGATGGACGCGGATTTCAACCCCGCATTCGACCCGGACGGCAAGTACCTGTACTTCGTCTCCGCGCGCCATGAGAACCCCACGTTCAGCCAAAGCGAGTTCAACGTGGCGACGCTGAAGATGACCGGTATCTACGCGGCGACGCTCGCGAAGGACACGCCGTCGCCGTTCGCACCCCGCTCCGACGAGGGCGTATCGGCCGGCGACGACAAGGGCAAGGACGGCGACGACAAGGGCAAGGACGGCGACAAGAAGGCCGCCAACAAACCCCTGCATATCGACTTGGACGGCCTCGTGCAACGCGCAGTGGCGGTGCCGATTGGGGCGGACAACATCACGAACCTCGTCGCCACGTCCGGGCATCTCTATTACATGACGCAACCGGACGCGACCATCGACGGCCCGCTGTCGGGCGAGAGCAGCGCGCTGCACGTCTTCGACCTCGACAAGCGCAAGGACCGGACGCTCAGCACCGACGCTGCCGGCTACCAGCTCGCAGCGGACGGCAAGACTGCGCTCATCA
>DATIEQ010000167.1:0-10259 GCA_035455665.1 Gammaproteobacteria bacterium
GCATTCGCAACCTTCACGTACTTCAAGAAGCGCTCGCGCAAATTCCGTGAGAACCTGGACAAGCTGTCACTCAAGATCCCCGTCATCGGTGACATCCTCACCAAATCCGCCCTGGCGCGCTTCGCGCGCACGCTCTCAACCATGTTCGCCGCCGGCGTGAACCTGGTGGACGCGCTAGGCTCCGTGGCAGGCGCCACCGGCAACATCATCTACGAGCAGGCGACCCTCAAGATGCGGGACCAAGTCTCCACCGGCCAGCAACTCAACGTGGTCATGAGCCAGACCGGCCTGTTCCCGCATGTCATGATCCAGATGATCGCCATCGGCGAGGAAGCAGGCTCCATCGATGCCATGTCGGCTAAGGTCGCGGATTTCTACGAGGAAGAAGTGGACAATGCCGTGGACAACCTCACGAGTCTCATGGAGCCGCTCATCATGGCGATCCTGGGCGTACTCGTGGGCGGTCTGGTCGTGGCCATGTACCTGCCCATCTTCAAGCTGGGATCGGTGATCTAAGAAACTCAGTACACGCCCGGCCTTGCCCGGCGTTTCCCCGCACGTAATCTGAAGGTGCCGGATGAGCGTCACGCTGTTCCTGCAGGCCAGTCCGCTTGCCCTCATCATCACGAGCGTGGTCCTGGGACTCGTGGTGGGTAGCTTCCTGAACGTAGTCGTACATCGCCTTCCCATCATGCTGGAGCGGGAGTGGCAGGCCCAGGCGGCGGAGCTCTCCGGCGCGGCGGCGCCGCAAGCAGAGAGATACAATCTTGTCGTTCCCCGCTCCCGTTGCCCGCATTGCGGCCACCCCATCAGTGCCCTGGAAAATATCCCGCTCCTGAGCTATGTGGCGCTGCGCGGCCGCTGCCGGGCATGCGCTACGCGCATCTCGCCGCGTTATTTCGCCGTGGAACTCGTCTCCGGGATCCTCTCCGGCGCCGCCGCCTGGCATTTCGGCTACGGCTGGGCGCTCCTCGGAGCGCTGCTGCTGAGCTGGGGGTTCCTGGCGCTTGCGGCCATCGACCTGGAAAAGCAGCTCTTGCCGGACCGCCTCACCCTGCCGCTCCTCTGGGCTGGCCTGCTGTTCAATACCGCCCACGCGTACACCGACCTGCGCTCCGCCGTCATCGGTGCTGCCGCAGGGTATCTCTCCCTCTGGTGTGTCTACCACGTGTTCCGCGGCCTCACAGGCAAGGAAGGCATGGGCTACGGGGATTTCAAGCTCTTCGCTCTGATAGGCGCCTGGCTCGGCTGGCAGGTCCTCCCCCTGGTCATCCTCTTATCCGCCTCCGTGGGCGCGCTGGTAGGCATCTCGTTGCTCTTCAGCAAGCGGCTCGCCCGGGGTACCCCCATGCCCTTCGGACCCTACCTCGCGGCCGCCGGCTGGATAGCGCTCCTCTGGGGCCATCCCTTGATGGCCGCCTACCTGGGCATGACCCTGCCCTGATGTTGAAGGTCGGGCTCACCGGTGGCATCGCCAGCGGTAAGACCCTGGTAGCGGAGGAGTTCGCCCGGTTCGGTGTGCCGGTGGTAGACGCAGACCGGATAAGCCGCGAACTCACCGCCACTGGGCAGCTTGGGTTCGAGGCCCTGGTAAGAGGCCTGGGACCGGCCATCCTCGACCCTAAAGGCAACCTGGACCGGCAGCGGCTGCGTCAGCGCCTGTTTACCGATACAGCGCTCCGTCGGCAGGTGGAGGGTCTGCTCCACCCCCTGGTACTCAAGGCACTCCAGGCCAAGCTCATGGCCTTGCGGTCCCCATACGCCCTGGCCGTCATCCCCCTGCTGGTCGAGGTCCCCGCCAGCCGTAAGCTGGTGGATAGGGTCCTGTTGGTGGATTGCAGCCCTGAACAGCAGCTCAGCCGGCTTATGTCACGTGATCATGAGACCGAGTCCAGTGCTCGAGCCATCTTGGCTGCCCAAGCGCCACGTCCTGCCCGGCTTGAGGCGGCGGATGATATTCTCTTGAATGAGGACGAGCCTGCGGCGCTCCACCAGAACGCCGCTCGTTTGCACGCGTATTATCTAGAACTGGCCGCGCGGGGTGATTATCACGGCGCGGGATTGAAACTGCCTTGAGTCGGACGTTCCGATGCTGAACGTGGAACAGAACGTCGAGGAACTACCTTCGACCGAGTGGTTGGTCTACGAACAGCCGCTCAGCGAGCGGGTGCGCACGTTCTTGCGCCTCGAGTTCCTGCTGGAACAGGCCGCGCACCATGCCACCCTGCCCTCCATGTGGGACAGCCGCGCGGCGATCTCCACCCTCCTGGAGATCGGCTCGCTCCTCACCCGCGGCGACGTGCGCACCGAGGTACTCAAGGAACTGGAGCGTTGCGGCCTCTTGCTGCAGCGGCTGAAAGGCAGCCCCGAGGTGGACAACTTACGCCTGCAGACGGTGCTCGCCGACTTGGATCGCCTGCGCCAAGAGATGGGCGGCGATGGACGGCAGTTGGGCTGTGTGCTCAAGGAAAGCGAGTTCCTGAACGCCATCAAGAACCGCCTCGCCATCCCCGGCGGCACCTGTCAGTTCGACTTGCCGGTCTACCACGCCTGGCTCACCTATCCTTACACGCGACGCGCCCGGGACCTGCAGAGCTGGCTCACGGAACTCAAGCCCCTGAAGGACGCCATCGCGTTGCTGATGGCCTTGACGCGCGAGAGCGCGCTGCCCCTGAGGGAGATGGCGGAGCAGGGGATGTACCAGCGCAACCTGGATGCCCACGTGCTTTGCCCTCTGGTGCGTGTGATGGTGCCGGTGACCAGCGGCGTGTTCCCCGAGATCAGCGCCGGGCGCCACCGCATGACCATCCGTTTCCTGGAGCGGCACGACGCCAACGGCCGTCCCCAACAGACCAAACGGGACATCGGCTTCAAGCTCGTCTGCTGCCAGCTTTAGGATGTCCGACGTTCCCACGGTCAAGTGCCCGCACTGCGGCCAGCCGGTGCCGTGGACGGACGCCTCCATCTACAAGCCCTTCTGCAGCGAGCGCTGTCGGCTCATCGACCTGGGCGACTGGTTGTCCGAGAAGAACGCGATTCCCGACGAAGAACCGTTGCCGGATCAGGACGAAACGAATTGACCCGAAAAATCCGTCCGTGGATTTTTCGGGCTCGGAAACCGCGGAGTAAATCCGCGGTTTCCTCCGTTTCCTGATTGCTAAAGCAATCAGGAAACGTTGGTGGATCCTTCCACCAAGCGTCATTCGATCTTTTCGATATTCCAGAGCGCACTGATGGCGGCGATGCCGTGAGCGCCGTGACCGCGTGCCGTCTCCAGGTCCTTGGGCGCCAGCCCGCCGATGGCATACACCGGCACGGGACTCAAAGCCGCCAATTCCGCGAATGCCTTCCAGCCCAGTGGCGGCGTGCCCGGATGGCTGGCGCTCGCCTGCACCGGACCCAGGCACAGGTAATCGGGTGAGTACTCCAGCGCCGCGCGCAGCTCCGCGTCGGAATGGCAGGAGATGCCCAGCCGCAGGCTTCCATCCCAGTCCTTGGGATCCAGGCGGCGCAAGGACTGCTGGCTGAGGTGCAGGCCGTCCGCATACAGCATGCGGGCCTGGCCGAGAGAGGTATTCAAGATCACCCGGGCGCCGTTGTTGCGGCACAGTTCCAACACCGCAAGAGCCAGGTTGTCGAAGCGCTCCGCTTCCATGCCGGGAGCCCTGAGCTGCACCAAGTCCACACCGGCCCGTAGCGAGCGTTGCAGTCGCTCCAGGAAGTTCGGTTCATGGTCGGGATCGGGGGTCACTAGCATCAGCAGCGGCAGTTTGAGCGCCGCGACGATAGGCTCATCTGCCGGCAGTAGCTGCCAATCCCTGAGCTCCTCCGGCAACACCCACTCCAGACTTTGGCGTTCACGGGCGTGGGGGTCGCCTTGCCAAGCCGTGATGCGCCAGACGTCTAATTCCACCTCACGTTCCGGATAGCGGTGGGAGAAGCGCAGCAACCGGTAGGCGGTCTGCACTTCGATGCCGAGCTCTTCCTTGAGCTCGCGGCGGAGTGCAGCGACGGGTTCTTCTCCCGCTTCGAGTTTGCCGCCCGGGAACTCCCAGAAACCCGCCATGGGTTTGCCCGTGGGACGCTCAGCGATGAGCACCCGGCCGCGGGAGTCGCGCAGGACGGCGGCGACGACATGTAAGCTTGAGATGGGATCGCGCGCGGCAGACATCCGCGCAGTTCAGCTGAGCCGGCCGTGGCACTGTTTATACTTGAGCCCTGAGCCGCAGGGACAGGGCTCGTTGCGCCCGACCTTCGCCGCGTCGCGCACGAAGGGCGCCACCGCAGCTGCCGCGGCTCTGCCCGGCGCCGGCACGTCGGGAGCCGGTGCTGGAGCGGATGCGGTGGCACTCGGTGCTTCCGCGTGCTGGAACTGCATGGCGCGGGCGCGCCGCCGTTGTTCCTCCAGGGCGGCCACGTCCTGCTCGGTACGCACCTGCACCTTGGCGAGCACGCCCACCACGTCGTACTTCAGGCGGTCCAGCATGCGTGCGAACATGTCGAAGGCATCGCGTTTGTACTCGCGTCTCGGATCGACCTGAGCATAACCCCGGAGGTGGATGCCCTGGCGCAGATAATCCATGTTGGCGAGATGCTCGCGCCATAGCGCGTCCAGCACCTGCAGCATCACCGCCTTCTCGAAGTGCCGCAGCACTTCGGCGCCGGCCTGCTGTTCCTTGAGGCGGTAGGACTCCTGGAAGGCGTCGAGGATGCGCCTGCGTAACGGCTCTTCGTGCAATTCAGTGTCGGCGGCGAGCCATCCCTGGATGTCGAGCTTGAGAGCGAACTCCCGCTCCAGGGCCTCCATCAGGCCCGGGATGTTCCACTGCTCCTCGACGCTCTGAGGGGGGATATGCGCGTCGATCACGCCGCTCACCACATCAGCCATGATGGCCTGTACCGTCTCGGCGATGTTCTCGGCGTGCAGCAGTTCGTTGCGCTGCTCGTAGATCACCTTGCGCTGGTCGTTGGCGACGTCGTCGTATTCCAGCAGCGACTTGCGGATGTCGAAGTTGTGAGCCTCCACCTTGCGCTGGGCGTTCTCCACCGCCTTGGTCACCCAGGGGTGTTCGATGGCCTCGCTCTCCTGCACCCCGAAACGCTGCATCCAGTTCTTGACCTTATCGCCGGCGAAGATTCGCATCAGGTTGTCGTCGAGCGACAGGTAGAAGCGGCTCGAGCCCGGATCCCCTTGGCGTCCTGACCGCCCACGCAACTGGTTGTCGATGCGGCGGGACTCGTGGCGCTCGCTGCCGATGATGTGCAGCCCGCCCGAGTCCAGCACCGCGTCATGGCGGGACTGCCAGTCGGCGCGCCGCCGTGCGCGCTCCGCCTCGTCCGTCTCCGGCGGCAGCGCCTTGAGTTCCGAGTCCAGGCTGCCACCCAGCACGATGTCCGTGCCACGGCCCGCCATGTTGGTGGCGATGGTGATGGTCCCCGGCCGCCCGGCCTGGGCGATGATCTGCGCCTCGAGGGCGTGCTGCTTAGCGTTCAAGACCTGGTGGGCGATCTTCTCTTTCTTGAGGAGGCCGGACAGGTGTTCCGAGGTCTCGATGGAAGCGGTGCCGACCAGCGCCGGCTGGCCGCGCTGCACGCAGTCCCGGATGTCGAGGATGACCGCCTTGAACTTCTCCGCCTGCGACAGGTAGACGAGGTCCGCATGGTCCTGGCGGATCATCGGCTTGTTGGTGGGGATGACCACCACCTCGAGGGCGTAGATCTCGTGGAACTCCCGCGCCTCGGTATCCGCCGTGCCGGTCATGCCGGACAGCTTCTTGTAGAGGCGGAAGTAATTCTGGAAGGTGATGGAGGCGAGCGTCTGGTTCTCGGCGCGGATCTTCACGCCCTCCTTCGCCTCGATGGCCTGATGCAGGCCGTCCGACCAGCGGCGCCCCGGCATGGTGCGGCCGGTGAATTCATCGACGATCACCACCTCGCCATCCTTGACGATGTACTCCACCTCGCGTCGATAGAGGGCGTGGGCACGCAACGCAGCATTCACGTGGTGCATGAGCATGATGTTGCCAGCGTCATAGAGCGAGGCACCTTCAGGCAACAGGCCCGCACCGGACAGGAGCTCCTCCAGATGCTGGTGCCCATCCTCCGTGAGGTACACCTGTTTGGTCTTCTCGTCGACGCTATAGTCGCCGGGCCCCTCCTCCTCTTTCTGGCGCGTGAGGCGTGGCACCAGTTCGTTCACCTTGATGTACAGCTCGGTACTGTCCTCCATGGCGCCGGAGATGATGAGCGGCGTGCGCGCCTCGTCGATGAGGATCGAATCAACCTCGTCCACGATGGCGTAGTGCAGGTCGCGCTGTACCTTGTCCTCGAGGCGCGTCGCCATGTTGTCGCGCAGGTAGTCGAAGCCGAATTCGTTGTTGGTGCCGTAGGTTATGTCGCAGGCGTAAGCGGCGCGTTTCACGGCCGGCTCCTGGCCTGCCAGCACCACGCCCACGCTCATGCCGAGCGCCTCGAACACGGGGCGCATCCAATCGGCGTCGCGCTGCGCCAAGTAATCGTTGACCGTGATCACGTGCATACCACGGCCGGGGATCGCGTTCAGGTAGGAGGCGAGCGTCGCCACCAGCGTCTTGCCCTCGCCGGTGCGCATCTCGGCGATCTTGCCGCGATGCAGGGTGATGCCGCCGATGAGCTGCACGTCGAAGTGACGCATGCCGAGGTGCCGCACCGCGGCCTCGCGGACGCAAGCGAAAGCTTCAGGCAACAACGCGTCGAGGGGCTCCCCCGCCTCATGGCGCCGGCGGAATTCAGACGTCTTCGCCTTGAGGGCCTCGTCAGTGAGCGCATGCGTGGCAGGTTCGAACGCGTTGACGCGCTCCACCACGCGACGCATGCCGCGCAGCAGCCGTTCGTTACGGCTGCCGAAGATCTTCCTGAACAGGTTCGCTACCATAACCTCTCGTTGTTGTTCGCTGCGGCCCGGTGATCGGCGCATATGCGCCCGGGCCGGCGCGAGATGCGGCGCACCCGAACGTCAGAACGGGGAGAGTGACCGGACTGGAACCCGCGCCCTGCGACGGCGCGCGGGCAAGAGACGCGGGAATTAGTCCAGACTCTGGGGCAGCACAGCCACCTGCGCTCCCCCTGCGGCCTTCACGAAGCGCGCCGGGTTCACCGGGCTGCCATTGTAAAGGACTTCAAAGTGCACGTGCGGTCCGGTGGAGCGGCCGGTGGACCCCATGAGCGCGATCCGTTCACCCTTCTTCACCACCTCGCCCACGTGCACGAGCAGCGTGTCGTTGTGACCGTAGCGCGTGGCATAGCCGTTGCCGTGGTCGATCTCCACCAGGTTGCCGTAGCCGGAGCGTTCGCCCGCCCAAGTCACGACACCCGCCGCCACCGCCTCCACCGCCTCGCCCTCGCTACCGGCGAAATCCATGCCATCGTGCATGGAGAGCTCGCCGGTGAAGGGATCGATGCGCATCCCGAACACGGACGACACGTAACCACCGGCGACCGGCGGACCGGCAGGCTGGGCCGCCAGCTGTACATTGCGGTTCATGAGCAGGTTTTCAAGCACCCCGAGCTGCTGCTCACGGTCCTTGATGTGGGCGGAGAGCTGATCGAAGGCCACCAGGAAATCCGGCAGCGCCACGTGGGCGGGAGCCGCCTGCACGTCGGGCCCGCCTTCCGCCGGCGGCGCGTTGAAATTGAACTCGCCGCGCTTCAGGCCCGCCATGCTGGTGAGCTGGGCACCGAGCGCATCCAGGCGGATCACGTGGGCCTGCAGTTCCCCGACCTTGCCGGAAAGCGCATCCACGTCAGCCTGGGCGACGCGTTTGGAGCGGGCGATCTCGTCGGCTTGGGCGGCGAGTTCACGCTGCACCGGGTCCGCCGCGGCGCGGGCCTCCGCCTGCCTGGCGGCAGTGTAATATCCCCCGAAGAAGATCGCGGTCGCGGACAACGCGAACAGCAGGGCGATACCGCCCCACATCAATGGATGGGCCAAGTCGTAATGGCGCGACTGACCGTGCCGGCTGAATACGATGAGATTCATCTAAACCTGCGCCTCTATATAACTATCCGCATGACCACCAAGAAACCGTCCGCCCTCACTGAACTCCTCTCAGGCGCAAGTCCGGGACTCGCCGACCTCGCCGCCGAAGCGCGGCACCTGGAAGCCCTACGCCGACGGATCATCCGGCTGCTGCCAGCGGAGACCGCACCTCATTGCCTCGGCGCCGCCCTCGACGAAAACGGCGTCCTGACCTTGTTCCTCGACAGCGCCGTCTGGACCACGGCGCTGCGCTACCAGCACGTGCCGCTACTCGCGGCCGCGCAACAGGAACTCGGTCGCGCCTGTCGCGCGCTCCAGCTCAAGGTGCTGCCGGAGCCAATCCCCGGCGTGCCGACCAAGCCACCGCCGCATCAACTCTCGGCGGAAACCCGCCGTCTGCTCACCAGCACCGCCGCGAGCCTCGATGACGCGCCGCTCGCCGCTGCGCTCAAGCGCCTGGCGGCGGAGAAACCCTCAAAATAATCCCTTCTCGCTTCGCTCCGTACCGGCCGGTCAGATCGCGTGGGCCGGCGCCATGTAGGAGATCGGCGCCGTCGCCGGATCGTCGAACGTGACTTCCTCCCAGGCCGCCTGCTTCGCAAGCAGCGCGCGCAGCAAGGAATTGTTGAGGCCGTGACCCGATTTATAGGCGCTGAAAGCGCCGATCAGGCTGTGGCCCAGGAGATACAGGTCACCGATGGAATCCAGGATCTTGTGCTTCACGAACTCGTCCTCGTAACGCAGGCCGTCCTCGTTGAGGATGCGGTAATCGTCGAGTGCGATCGCGTTGTCGAGCGATGCGCCGAGCGTGAGGTGTTTCTGGCGCAGCATCTCGATGTCGCGCATGAAACCGAAGGTGCGCGCACGGCTCACTTCCTTCACGAAGGAGGTGGTGGAGAAATCCACCGTGGCCGTCTGCGTGTGCTTCTTGAAGATGGGGTGATCGAAATCGATCTGGAAGCTGACCTTGAAGCCGTCGAAAGGCTCGAAGCGTGCCCATTTGTCACCGTCGCGCACCTCTACCGCATCCTTGATGCGGATGAAGCGCTTGTGCGCGTTCTGCTCCTCGATACCGGCCGACTGGAGCAGGAACACGAACGGACCTGCACTACCGTCCATGATGGGCACTTCGGGGGCCGACAGGTCCACATAGGCGTTGTCGATCCCCAGGCCGGCGAACGCGGACAGGAGGTGCTCCACCGTCGAGACGCGCGTCTCGCCATTCATGATGGTGGTGCCGAGCATGGTGTCGCCGACGTTCAGCGCGAACGCGCGCACCTCGACGGGCTGCTCCAGGTCGACGCGGCGAAATATGATGCCCGTGTTGGGGACGGCGGGCCGCAGGGTCATGTACACCTTCTCGCCGGTGTGCAAACCCACTCCCGTGGCCCGAATGCTGTTCTTGAGCGTCCGCTGTTTCAGCATTTCTGGCTAGACCCGCCGCATTACTTGGATATCGGTCGCCGCGGCGGCCGGCATGGGGCTGCAACGCACCCTGCCGCACCCACGGCGACCGGGTAAGTTAACACAGCCCCCTGCGCCCTCACAAGGTTAGAGCGGGTTTACGCGGCCCTTCAGTCCGCCTGACGCCGCAGGAACGCGGGGATATCCAGGTACTCCTGATCCTGGATAGGGTCCTCGCCGTCCTTGAGCCGGCGCTCGTAGGTAGGCCGTTCCAGCCGCTTCCAATCGGGGTTGCCGTCGGTGCCCGTGGCCTTCACCACCTGGATCAAGGGCTGCTGGACCGCCTCCTGCTTGGGCTTCTGTACCGGCTTCTGGGCCTGGACGGCCCGGCCGAGGCCCGTGGCCACCACCGTGACCCGCACCTCGCCGCTCATGGCGGGGTCCAGCACCGTGCCCACCACCACCGTGGCGTTCTCATCGGCGAAGGACTCGATGGAGGAACCCACCTCCTCCAGTTCGCCGATGGTCAGGTCCATGCCGGCGGTGATGTTCACCAGCACGCCCTTGGCGCCTGCGAAGTTCACGTCCTCCAGCAGCGGGCTCGAGAGCGCCGCTTCCGCCGCCCGCCGTGCACGGCTCTCGCCCGTGGCCGTACCCGTACACATCATCGCCATGCCCATCTCGGACATGACGGTGAGCACGTCGGCGAAGTCCACGTTGATGAGCCCCGGCCGGGTGATGATGTCGGCGATGCCCTGCACCGCCCCCAGCAACACCTCGTTCGCTGACTGGAAGGCGTTGATGAGCGTGATCTCCCGACCCAGCACCGCCGCCAGCT
>DATIEQ010000168.1:0-4988 GCA_035455665.1 Gammaproteobacteria bacterium
GAGCTTCCGCCGCGCCTGCTCGGCGGGGTTCATTTTTCCTTGCCCTTGGCCCCATCCGTGAGTCGCGGGCTCATCTCCACCGGCTGCAGCTCCGGCATGTCCTTCTTCGATTGCACGCCCAGTTCCGTGAAGCGGCGCGCCGCCGGCAGCACCTGCCGCTCCAAGGAGCCGACCGCATTGTTGAACTGTTGCACGCTGTTCTCCAGCGCGCCGCCCATCCTCTGTATGTGCTCCGCGAAGGTGGCAAGGCGGTGGTGCAGGATCTCGGCGTGCTCGCGGATGCGTTCGGCGTTCTCGGCGAGGGCGATCTGCCGCCAGCCGTAGGCGACGATCTTGAGCAGACCCATGAGGCTCGTCGGGGTCGTGAGCAGCACCTTCTGCCGCAGGGCTTCCTCCTGCAGTTCGTGCTCCTTGTCGAGCGCCGCCGACAGGAACTGGTCGCCGGGGATGAAGAGGATGACGAAATCCGGGCTCTGTTTGAACTGTTCCCAGTAGCGCTTGCTGGCCAGTTCCTTGATGCGCTCCCGCACTTTGCGGGCATGTTGGACGAGATGCGCGTCCCGTTCCGCCGCCGTGCCCGCCTCGATGTAGGCGATGTAGCTGTCGAGCGGCGTCTTTGCATCCACCACCAGGGTGCGGTTCTCGGCGAGATGCACCACCATGTCCGGGCGCAGCCGGCTCTCCTCGTCGTCCGTCTGCGCCTGCTCGATGAAGTCGCAGCGCTCCACCATGCCTGCGAGTTCGACGACGCGCTTCAAGGCCAGCTCGCCCCAGCGGCCGCGCACTTCAGGGCGACGGAAGGCGTTCACCAGGTTACGGGTCTCGGTCTCCAGCTGTTGCTGGCCCTGGGCCATGAGTTTCAGATGGCTCGAGATGCTGCCGAAGGATTCCTTGCGCTCTTTCTCGATGGCGCGGATCTGCTCCTCGGTCTTCTTGAGCGCCTCACCGATGGGTTTCACCAGCTCCACGACGGCCTGCTGCCGCTTCTCGAGGTCGCCTCTCGCTTCCGCCTGGAACTTCCCCAGGTTCTGGGTGGCGAGCTCGATGAACGCGCGGTTACTGTCCTTGAGCACGTCCCCGGCGAGCGCCTTGAAGGCTTTCTCCATCTCCGCGCCGGTGCTGCCGAGCGCCTCCGCCTTCGCCTTGTACTGTGCATAGCGCAGAACCGCGAGCGCGTAACCCACCACGGCTCCGGCGAGCAGCACGCCCGTGAGCAGCAGCCAGTTCATGCCCCTGCATCCTCGACGATGGGGGATACGGTTTCCTGCGTCGCAAGCCAGGTGAGCAGGTCGCTGGGATGCTGGATCATGTGTTCCGCTTTCCAGGACGTGGGCATCTCGTCCTCGCCCAGGTAGCCGTACAACGCCACCACGGCGCGCATGCCGGCGGCATGCGCGGCTTCCACATCGCGTTGTGCGTCGCCCACGTACGCGCTTTCCTCCACGCTGACGCCGCAGGTCGTGCAGGCGTGGAGCAGAGGCTCAGGGTGGGGCTTGCGGCGGGCGAGGCTGTCGCCGCTGACCACGCAGGCGGCACGTTGGCGCAGGCCGAAGGCGTCCAGCAGCGGCTCCGTGAGCCAACCGGGTTTGTTGGTCACTACGCCCCAAGGGAGACGGGTCTTATCGAAGCGTTCCAGCACAGCCTCCATGCCGTTGAAGAGATGGGTCTCTTCGGCCAAGTGCTGCTGGTAGATGGCGAGGTAACGGGCGCGCATCTCCGCATAGCGCGTGTCCTGGGGCTCCAGCCCGAAGCCGAGTTTGAGGAGCGCCGGGGCGCCGTGGGAGACGTGCGGCCGTATGCGTTCCTGGGGCAGCGGCGACAGCTTGTGCTCGTTGCGCAGCAGGTTGAGCGCCGCGCCCATGTCCGGGGCGGTATCCAGCAGCGTGCCGTCGAGATCCAGCAGCAGCAGCCGCACCCTCATGGAGCGGTGCCTCCCGGCAGCGTGAAATGCATGAAGTAGTTGACGTCCAAGCCCGGCCCCAGGCGGTAATGCCGCGTCAGCGGATTGTAGTGCAAGCCGATGCTGTGCCGGTGCTCCAGGCCCGCGGCGCGCGCCCATGCTTCGAGCTCCGAGGGACGGATGAACTTGGCGTATTCGTGGGTGCCGGCGGGGATGAGACGCAACGCGTATTCCGCCGCCAGGATGGCGAGGGCGAAGGCTTTGGGGTTGCGGTTCAGGGTCGAGAAGAACACCGAGCCGCCGGGCTTAAGGAGCTGCGCGCAGGCGCGGACGATGGAGGCGGGGTCCGGCACGTGCTCCAGCATCTCCATGCAGCTCACCACGTCGAAGGCGGCCGGCATCTCGGCAGCGAGGGCTTCTGCGCTCTGCAGCCGATATTCCACTTCGCGTCCGCTTTCCTTCAGGTGCAAGCGCGCCACTTTGATGGCGCCGTCCGAGAGATCGATGCCGGTGACCTTGGCGCCCCGGGCTGCCATGCCTTCCGCCAACAGGCCGCCGCCGCAGCCCACGTCCAGCACCTTACGGCCGGAGAGTGCTGCACGGCTCTCCACGTAATCCAGGCGCAGGGGATTGATCGCGTGCAGGGGACGGAACTCGCCACCGGGATCCCACCAGCGAGCGGCGAGAGCGTCGAACTTCGCGATCTCCTTCGTGTCGAGATTCACGCTCATCGCGCTCCCTGTGCCCGGGCCGTGCCGGGGGCCTCCGCGGCGATGCGCCCCCGCCAGGCTTCTGCTTTCTGCAAGATCGCGGCTATGTCCACGGTGGTCGGCGTACCGTCCTTCAGGAGGCGCTTGCCCGCTACCCAGACGTCACTCACCTGATGGCGCCCGGCGGCATACACCAGCGCTGACAGGGGATGATGCACCGGCTGGGTGTCGGCCATGCCTAGATCGACCGCGGCGAGGTCCGCCCATTTGCCGGGAGTGAGAGAACCGGTGTCCCGCTCCAGTCCCAGCGCACGCGCGCCGTTCAGGGTGACCATGCTGAGCGCTTTCGCGGCGGGGACGGCGGCGGCGTCGCCCGCCACGCCTTTCGCCAGGAGCGCGGCGATGCGCATCTCCGCAAACATGTCGAGCGTGTTGTTGCTGGCGGCGCCGTCGGTGCCGAGCGCCACGTTCACTCCGGCCTTGATCAGCTCAGCCACCGGGCAGAAGCCGCTGGCCAGTTTGAGGTTCGAGGATGGGCAGTGGACGACGCTGACGCCGCAGCGTGCGGTCTCGGCGATCTCACCCTCGGTGAGCTGGGTCATGTGCGCGGCCAGCAGCGAGGGAGTGAACAGCCCGAGTTCCAGGAGGCTCGCGATGGGCCGTTTGCCGTGCACCTTCACGCTCTCAGCCACTTCCTCCGCGGTCTCGTGCAGATGGGTGTGCACCGGCAGGTCGAGCTCATCGGCCAAGGCGCGTACTTTTTTCAGCCAGGGTGGCGAGACGGTGTAGGTGGCGTGCGGCGCGAACATGAAGGAGAGCAGGGGATCGTTCTTATGTCGATCCCGGAGCGTCAGGCCCTTGTGCAAGTAATCCTCCGGCCCGCTGCCCCACGGGCTGGGGAAGTCGAACACCACCATCCCCAGGCTCGCGCGCATGCCGGCCTCGTGGATCGCCTGGGCGGAAGCTTCCGGGAAGAAATACATGTCGTTGAAGCAGGTGATGCCGCCGCGCAGCATCTCCGCCATGGCGAGTTCGGTGCCCTCGCGCACGAACTCGGGGCTCACCCAGCGATGCTCCAAGGGCCAGACATGGTCCTCGAGCCACGGCTTGAGCGGCAGGTCATCCGCGACGCCGCGCAGCAGCGACATGGCGGCATGAGTATGGGCGTTCACCAGGCCGGGGATGAGCGCGTGTCGGGGCAGATCCAGTGTCTCATCGGCCCGGTACCGACGCTTGGCTTCATCGGAAGGCAGCAGGGCAGCGATGCGCCCGTGGTGCACCACGAGCGCGTGCTGTTCGAGCACGCGGCCTTCGGGCTCAACGGGGATGATCCAGCGGGCGTGGATCAGGGCATCGACGGTGTCCATCGTCGCCTAGTGTATATAAAGTGCACTTCGCGCGCCGTCGGCTGCATACACGCGACGTTCGTCTGCGTCGTGCTGCGCGCCGCCGCTTATCGCGACGCGTGCGCGGATTCCATCGCTCGACATCGGTTCCGGCACGACTGCCGACGCAGTCGTGAAGTCGATGGCCGCATTTGCAATCGGTGGTGCCGGGAGGGTCGGACGGACGGGTTTCCTGAGCCATGGCAGACGCCCCGCAATCAGGCCCAAAAACGGCCCCGAGAAGGGGCATGTTTCAGACCAAATAACCAGCCGGAAGTGTTTGAAAGAACTGGATAAATCGGCGTTTTGTGGTACCATAAATCCTCTGATTTTCCCGCCCCCGGCGGCTCCAAAAAACCCTTAGAAATCCAGCTCTTAGATGGCCGAATTTGCCCGCGAGCTAGCCCTCGTCAACCTCGAAGAGGAGATGAAGCAGTCCTACCTGGATTACGCCATGAGCGTGATCGTGGGCAGGGCGCTTCCCGACGTCCGTGACGGCCTGAAGCCGGTGCACCGGCGCGTGCTCTACGCCATGAAGGAGCTGGGCAACGACTACAACAAGGCCTACAAGAAGTCCGCCCGCGTGGTGGGTGACGTCATCGGTAAATACCACCCCCACGGCGACGTGGCGGTTTACGACACCATCGTGCGCATGGCCCAGCCCTTCTCCATGCGCTACGTGCTGGTGGACGGCCAGGGCAACTTCGGCTCCGTGGACGGCGACGCCCCGGCGGCCATGCGTTACACCGAAGTGCGCATGGCGAAGATCGCCCACGAGATGCTGGCGGACATCGACAAGGAAACCGTCGATTTCATCCCCAACTACGACGAGTCCGAGACCGAGCCCTCGGTGCTGCCGGCCAAGCTCCCGAACCTGCTGGTCAACGGCTCCTCCGGCATCGCCGTGGGCATGGCCACCAACATCCCGCCCCACAACCTCAAGGAGACCATCGGCGCCTGCGTGGCGCTGATCGACGATCCCTCCCTGAGCAT